>NZ_JACHDY010000015.1 GCF_014201315.1 Edaphobacter lichenicola | reverse complement strand
TGCAGGTGCAATGTCGGGCAACTGCATGTTGCCCATGAAGTATACCCGCCGATGGCGACCGGAGAATGTCTGGTTTGTCTTTAGTGTCATCTCGCTGCTGTTGTTGCCATGGGTTCTGGCGTTTGCGCTGGTTCATCAGCTAGCAGAGGTATATCGCAGACTGCCGTTCAACGAAATGATGACGCCGTTGTTGTTTGGCGCAGGATGGGGAGTTGCGCAGATCTTATTCGGTGTCTCAATTCGACGGCTTGGTATGAGCGTTGGCTATGCGATCGTCGTGGGGTTGGGAGCGGTGCTGGGAACTCTGGTTCCGTTGTTTGTGGGACAGCGGACCTTCGTTTCGAACTCTGGTCTGGTGAGGATATTGGCTGGCGTCGTGGTCATGGTACTGGGAATCGCGCTCACGGCCTGGGGTGGACAGATCAAGGAGCGCGCCAGAGCAACGGAGGTATCGGATGAGCCGCAGCGGGGTTATTTAGTTTCAGTCCTGTTGGCGATGCTATGTGGGGTGCTGGCGCCGATGTTGAACTATGCATTTGCATTTGGACAAGGTCTCGCGGTGGAGGCGGTTCGGCTTGGAAATAGCCCTGTCGCGGCCGCGTACGCCGTGTGGCCCGTGGCCCTGTTGGGCGGCCTAATTCCCAACATTGGTTATAGTGTGTATCTTCTTCAACAAAACTCAAGCTGGGCGGCGTTCGGTCATAGCGCCCGGGATGTGTTTTGGCCAGCGCTAATGGGCGTGCTCTGGATGGGGGCGTTTGCGCTTTATGGAATGAGCGCAGTTTATCTGGGTGCACTGGGAACGTCGATTGGCTGGGGGCTGTTTCAAATATTCATGATCATGGCGGCAACGATGTCCGGATTATTGACGGCAGAGTGGAGAGGCGCTCCGCGGAACGCGATGGCATTGCTGGCGACGGGTATGGCGGGGCTGATCGGAGCGACTCTGCTTCTGTCATTCAGGGGACACTGAAGAAACCTATTGAATGGTCAGCAGGACCGAATGGATG
>NZ_JACHDY010000014.1 GCF_014201315.1 Edaphobacter lichenicola | reverse complement strand
TTGGTATTGAGAACGAGGACGGTGGCGATGGGTTCGAGCGCTTTTGCGGGAAGCTGGACATCAAGGCCTTCTCTGGTGCGTGTGATTTTTAACGACTTGTGAGTTTTATCAGCCAGTAGATAGGCGCTGGTTACGTTGCGGGGTAGCCTGCCAAGGTGAAAGGCGCCGCTGGGCCAGGTGAAGATTTCGATGTAGATTTTGTTGGCGGTTGTGGTGGAGCGCCAGTTCCATGCGGGGATGAATTTGGGTTTGCCTTCGTTGTTCTTCTCCGTGGTACTGAAGGAGCCGGCTTCGCCGCCGAAGAGGGTGGGCTGGGTGTTGTAGATGGCCTCACCGTTGACGGATAGCCATTGGCCCATCTGGTGGAGACGCTCAATTTCGGGCGGGGGTACGATGCCGTGGGAGTCGGGGCCGATGTTGAGGAGGTAGTTGCCGCCTTTGCTAGCGATGTCAATGAGGTTGCGGAGAAGTGTCTCGGTGGACTTGAAGTTGGTATCGTAGGCCTTGTAGCCCCAGGTGTCGTTCATGGTCATGCAGGACTCCCAGTCGCGGCCGGGGAAGCCCTGCGGGGGAATGTACTGCTCAGGTGTTTCGGTGTCGCCTGGGTAGCTTCCGCCGAGGCGGTTGTTCCAGATGAGATTCGGGTGCTGGTTGAGGAGGGCGACGATCTCGCCGGCGAGGGCGGGCGTCATCTCCTTGGTGGGTGTGTCGAACCAGATGACGGCGGGGAAGTTGCCATAGTTGGTGAGGAGCTCCTTGAGCTGGGGGATGGCCTTGGTGTGGAGGTAGGCGGCGAAGTCGCCGTCCTGCGCCTTGTCCCAGTGGAAGGTGGGGGGCTGGTGGTTGCCGGTCTTGTAGGCTGCGCCTCCGGGAGCGGTCCAGTCCTGGTCCTGCGAATAGTAGAAGCCGAGTTTAAGGCCTTGCCTGCGGCACTCTTCGGCTAGTTCGCGCAGGGGGTCGCGGTGGAAAGGAGTGGCGGCGACGATGTTGAAGGGGTCGGCCTTGGAGTCGAACATGGCGAAGCCGTCGTGGTGCTTGGCGGTGATGACGATGTACTTCATGCCTGACGATTTGGCGAGGGCGACGATATCGTGTGCGCTGAAGCCGGTGGGGTTGAACTTAGGCGCGAGGGCCTTATAGTCGGCGAC
>NZ_JACHDY010000013.1 GCF_014201315.1 Edaphobacter lichenicola | reverse complement strand
GTGGCAGGTAAGACAAGTGTTCAACGCCAGACAGTGGCTTGCGGAGAAGAGATGATGGCAGCTTGCTCGATAGGTCGCATTTCAACATTCGATGCGCGATATCCCTTGCCGCCTGGAGCGGGAAGCGATGCGGTACACACGGACCCTGAGTACTGCCTTGCGGTGACTCGGCTTGGATCGGAAGATGGTGGAATATGCGGTACTGGGTTTGCCCTGACGTTAGGCGCGGGCAATCGTCTTGTGTGCGAAGCAATCGAACTGCTGGCGAAGCCGTTACTTAGCAGGCCGATTGAAGATTTGATGGCTGAATTCGGTCATGTAACACGGCTGATGGCAGATGATCCGATGATGCGCTGGTTAGGCCCGCACAAGGGCGTCGTGCACTTAGCATTGGCGTCCATTACGAATGCCTGTTTCGATCTTTGGGCGAAGAGCAGAGGAGTGCCCCTCTGGCGCTTGCTGTTGGACCTCTCGCCGGAAGATACCGTACGCCTCCTGGACTTAAGCTATCTAGATGAAGTCTTAACTGAGCGCGAAGCAGTGGAACTTCTACGCAGAGAGATGAGTACACGTGCGGACCGGGAGGGGATGCTGCGAACTGGATACCGCGGGTATGACACGTCAGTGGGATGGATGGCCTATGACGATGCCAGGGTGAGGGATTTGACGAAGCGGGCGATGGATAAAGGCTTCAGCGCCTTTAAGCTAAAGGTGGGATCGATCGACCAGTCGCGCGATTTGAGACGCGCAGCCATGTTGCGCGAATGCGTCGGAGATAAGGGGACGATAATGTTTGACGCGAACCAGCAATGGACGCTACCCGTCGCGCGAAAGATGTGTGGAGAGCTGGCCAAGCTAAAGCCGCTATGGATTGAGGAGCCGACGCATCCTGATGATTTGATGGCCCATGTGGCGCTAGCTCGCGAGATAGCACCAGGCAAGATTGCGACCGGGGAGCATATTCCAAATCGGGTAGTTTTCAAGAACTTCATTGAAGCGGGAGCGATGCACTATGTGCAGGCCGATTGCACCCGGTTGGCTGGTGTCGGGGAATTTCTTGCCGTGAGTCTGTTGGCGCGGAAGTTCAACCTACCGATAGTGCCACATGTGGGCGATATGGGGCAGATCCATCAACACCTGGTCATCTTCAACCACGTCGCGATGGGACATGAAGCATTGTTTCTAGAGCACATTCCGCACCTGCGTCCCCACTTTGCCTTTCCGGCGCAGGTAGAAGGAGGATATTATCGAACGCCGTTGGAGCCAGGAGCCTCATGCGATCTGAGCGGCTCTGAGCGGAGTTGCGCATGACTGGTACTGTGCTCGCAGGCGTCGGTTTGACTATGGT
>NZ_JACHDY010000012.1 GCF_014201315.1 Edaphobacter lichenicola | reverse complement strand
GAATAATCAGTCTAAATTCTGGTTAGGAGCAAAGTGCAAAATCCCTGTACGTCCATCGGGAATCCCACACGTAACTGTAGCCGCGCAAACTCTCTCTTTTTCTTGGTGGAATCTCGGAGGATAGACATGGTTAGTTTCAGTGTACTCGTAGGCGCCCCATCATTTCGCTCTGCGTCGAAGCTAAGTCAGATGATCTCGCTTCTATTTGCGTTATTAGGTGCGACCATTGCTCTGCAAGCCCAAAACCCTAATTCGGTATCTTTTTTCCCGTCGTCCGGTAGTGGCTCAGAGCAGGAATTTGTAGCCACATACTCCAGTCCAGGAGGCGTAATGGATGTGCAGTCCCTTACTCTCTTCATTATGAGCGGCATTGCTCCGGGAACCAGGAGCGAATGGTCGGCAGATCAATGCATTCTGACCTATAGGGTTAGCTCAGGCGTTATCCAACTGGTCCAAGACTCGGGAGGTAAATTCCTCTCCACCACCGCCACCGCTGAAACGGCTCAAACTGTCAGCAACTCTCAGTGCTCGGTGCTCGCCAGTCTATCTTCCGCAAGTATCGCAGGCAACAGTGTAACGGTTAGACTTTTCGTAGCATTCTCAGCTGAATTCCGCGGCGCTAAGCAACTCTACTTGTCTGCCGACGGGAAGGAAGGGACGTACGACACAGATCCACCGACAGAAGTCGGAACTTATAATGTCACCGCCAGTGTCTCTTCGGTATTTGTTTCACCTTCTTCCGGTAGTGGCCCAGAGCAGACATTTACGGCGATATATTCAGACGCAACCTCTCAAATTCAATCCGTTTTGTTGAATCTAAAGAATTCAGGAAATAACACGGTCGCAGCCAACGCATGTAAGTTGCGTTATGATTCCGGCTCGACCGACATTTTTCTTGTAAACGACGCTGGCACCAGCTATGGCTCGCCAATAACATCAGGATCACCTGCCGCCCTTAGCAACAGTCAATGCACGTTGTTTGGTATAGGGACTTATGCGACAACCTTCGGTAACGAGGTTATAGCCTACTTCAGGGTTGCTTTCTCCCCTGAATTTGTTGGTACGAAGGAAATTACGCTGGGAGGGGTGGACCAGACTGGCGTCTCTACCTTCAGTAATCTGTCGCGTGGGACCTTTACAGTCACTGCATCGCCGCTTGGCGCTCCACCAACCTTCACGCTAACTAGCACGCCAGTCA
Organism: Edaphobacter lichenicola; assembly: GCF_014201315.1. Taxonomy (NCBI): domain Bacteria; kingdom Pseudomonadati; phylum Acidobacteriota; class Terriglobia; order Terriglobales; family Acidobacteriaceae; genus Tunturiibacter; species Tunturiibacter empetritectus. The sequence continues at coordinate 598 of NZ_JACHDY010000012.1, read as the reverse complement.
CCATCGCGGCCGCCGGAGCATCTGCAAATTCGACCATCACCGTATTTTCAAACGGAGGATTTAATGGAAGTGTGGCACTGACATGTGCTGTCATCAGTGCCGAAGAATCAGCTTCCCAACCTACCTGCCAAATTGCCGCACCTGGTACCGTGTGGTTGGGGACAGCGGCGACAGCAACACTCGTTATCAACACCACTGCCGCGCGGGCTTCCACGTCTCGGAGCCCCGTGAAGAAACTCTGTGTCTTCTACAGCAGCATCACCGTAGCTGTTTTGGCCTTTTTTCGACCGCGGATGCGATGGAAATGGCAAACACTACTTCCCCTGCTGACATTCGCTATTATTTCCGGATCTGCCTTCGGGTGTGGCAGTATGGACAATTCAGTCATTGAAAACACCGGCTCCGGTGCAACAAATTCAGGTGCGACCGCCAAGGACTATATCGTTGCAGTAACTGGCACAAGCGGTTCAATCACGGCAACGACAGCGGTGAGTGTCACTGTGAAATGAGCGCCCAAGTGAAATTGACGAAAATAGGCTAGGGCTCAGTGAGCAATTTATCGGCCTTACAGATTATCGGCGCGCGATGCGTTTTGTCT
>NZ_JACHDY010000011.1 GCF_014201315.1 Edaphobacter lichenicola | reverse complement strand
GACGGGTATGGCGGGGCTGATCGGAGCGACTCTGCTTCTGTCATTCAGGGGACACTGAAGAAACCTATTGAATGGTCAGCAGGACCGAATGGATGCGAAGTATCGAACGATAGCGTAGTGATAGGGCCGCGCACTTATTGTTGGTAGCTGCGATATCGACGGCTGCTTCTACTGCAAGGAAGTTCCCAAGAAAAGATTGTCATGGAGCCTTGATCATGGCGGACGCTCTACCCCGAGAAGAACACAACGCACTACTTCAATCTATCGTTCAACGGGTCAAATTGCCGCGGCCAAAGAATGTTCGACCCATCATCGTCATTGGAACAGGAGGCATCGTTCGCGCTGCCCATTTGCCCGCGTACAAAAAAGCGGGGTTTCCCGTCATCGGGTTGATGGACGAAGTCCCCGAAAAAGCCGATAAACTCGCATCCGAGCAGGACATCAAGCGCACATTCCGCTCCGTCGCGGAGGCGACTCGGTATGCGACTTCCGATACTATATTCGACGTCGCCGTTCCCGCGTCCCAACTCATTCAGATCTTGACACAACTTCCTGATGCAGCAACTGTATTGATGCAAAAGCCTATGGGAGACACTATCGATGAGGCTCGCGCCATTCGAGATCTTTGCCGCAGTAAGGGTCTCACTGCTGCCGTTAATTTTTCATTGCGCTACTCTCCAAATAACCTTGCCGTTGTCGCTCTAGCCGACGGTGGATTTTTAGGCGATATAAACGACATCGAAGTGCAGACACGAACATACACACCATGGCACTTGTGGTCATTTCTAGCGACCGCGCCTCGGCTTGAAATTCTTTATCACAGCATCCACTACTTCGATTTGATTCGCTCATGGCTGGGGAACCCGCGTAGTGTCTATGCTCGTACCGTCAAGCATCCGCTCTCCCCTAACCTCGCGGCCACGAAGACCTGTGCCATTCTCGATTACGGTGGTTCCAAGCGAGTGTTTATCACTGCGAATCACGGCCACAACTTTGGCCCCGCGCATCAGCACAGTTTTGTGCAGTGGGAGGGTCTCACAGGCGCCGCTCGTATCACTATGGGTGTTAACCTTGAATACCCGATCGGCAGACCCGATACCCTTGAATATGCTGAAATTGGAAATTCGTCTCCTTCATGGCTCTCACTCCCCGTTAGCGGCAACAATTTTCCCGACGGTTTTATGGGCACCATGGGCGCCCTTCAGGCGTTTGCGGAAGGTTCTGCAACCATTCTTCCATCTCACTTTGAAGACGCTTTCCAAACCATGGCGCTTGTCGAAGCTCTCTATCGCTCCAGCGAAAACAGTTGCGATCCCATCTCGTACTCTGACTAAAATGGATCTCGCAGATTCGATCCATTTCTATAATGAAATCAGGTTGGCTCTTAGTTGCGCAATTCTCGCCGTTTGACTTGTGCTTGCATCGACAGCCTCTTTGACTACAGTCCCCAAGGAGACCAATGAAACTTGTGTGCGTCCATTTCATAATGGTCCTTCTCTCTGCTGTTGGAGTGCTAAGTTACGCGCAGCTAGCAGGTAGCAACCCAGATCCCTGGCCTGCCCACCACGCCGTTTCCTCCGTCCAGGACACCGAAACTCCGGCACAGCGCGATGCCCGCATGCAGTGGTGGCGCGAAGCCCGCTTCGGCATGTTCATCCACTGGGGCCTCTATTCGATCCCTGCCGGCACCTGGAATGGCCAGCGCATCCCGAACGTCGGCGAGTGGATCATGAACACAGCCTCCATCCCCGTCGCCGACTATAAGGCCCTCGCGCCTAAGTTCAACCCCACCGGCTTCAGCGCACACGATATCGTCGCCCTCGCCAAATCGTCAGGCATGAAGTA
>NZ_JACHDY010000010.1 GCF_014201315.1 Edaphobacter lichenicola | reverse complement strand
AAATGAGCGCCCAAGTGAAATTGACGAAAATAGGCTAGGGCTCAGTGAGCAATTTATCGGCCTTACAGATTATCGGCGCGCGATGCGTTTTGTCTAAAGCAACTTGCAGGGTTGGTCTTGCAGGCGGCTGTCGAGCGGGGAAGAATTTTTCTGGCGTTCCTAATTTACAACGCATGCCCCATGTGACGCACAGGATCCTGGAAGCGCGAGTCAGAGCGAACTGGATCAAAGCAGGGGCAGTATAATGCCAGGATTAAATCGCTCTTCATAACCCTTTTCGAGCCATGTCATAACTGGTCTTTGCCGCCCAGGGCTGTATACACCATGGCAATCGTCACAAAGAGGGCGGCTTTTGACGCAGATCGCCCCTTTCACCTCAACTCGAGTTCATGTCTGCGATCTCAGGGTCAGGTTGTTTAATGCGTACTTTGAAAGATGCAGACCAAAGACCGTCCGTCCCTGGCCGGACTCCTCCAAATCTCCTAGCCTCCATGCTCTCTCGCGGTGCAATCTACGATCGCGAGCCCAAGACCGATTCCGTTGACTTTTTCGGTACTTACAAAAGGCTGAAAGAGCGTTTGTCGAATGGAGGCAGGCACTCCACGGCCGATGTCGATCACACGAATATGAACAAGCCGCTGGGCCTCGACAACCGTGACCTGGACCCTTCTTGGAGCAAGTCCGAGCGTCGCCGCCTGTCAGGCGTTGAGCAAAAGGTTATAGACAGCCTGCCAAGTTTTGCGCAATCGCGGACCAGGCAAGCCGCATGTTCAACCATTTTGTTCAGAGATGCCCAACAGAGGTGCAGTGTCTGGCCCGTTTTCGTATGCCGTAGAAGAGAATCCAGCATTCCGGTCATGTCTTGGAACAGTGCGTATATCTCCTGCAGAAGTTATTTGCGCTCCAACTGAGTCATCCCGGGTTCGCTCATGAATTCGACATTGGAATAAATAACAGACAAACGATTGCGGAGGTCATGTGAAACGGATTGAGCCATTCTCTCCGTGATCGCCAATGGCCTGGATTCTTTACAGCCATTAGATATCTGAGGCGCCGGGTTCATCGCACCATCAGATAGAGCTTCCGAGACGAAGAGCCCCGGAATGGGAGGTCGACGCTTAGCTTTCATGAATAGATTCTCCCGGTGTGCAAACCGCAGTTAGAAAAAATTTATTCCCACGGCACGGAATAAATTTGTTTCTTGCTCGTTCTCCTTTAGTGAGAAGGGAAAGCGTCAATCTTCCCCGTAGATGACTGATGCCCGCCAAGGACGACGTGAACGAGAGACTTGAAGATGATTTGCCAATTCCTCTTTCTTGCACATCGCGAAGAGAGCTCACACCAATCGTCGGCGAACTGGGTCCTATTAACCCCTTGCAGGAGGGCACATTCATGACACACGAAGAACTTCAGGCAAATCAAGAGTATATGTGGAGAGCACTTTTCGGGGAGCAGAGAATGGCTCTCACGCTCGCAGTTGAGATGCTGTCGCGTTGCCATTTATCTCCACGACAGATCCTGACCAAAACAATGAGGGCTCTGGAAGGCTCACAGCACGATTCGTGAATTTCTTTGGAGAAATTACGTCAGGCTTTCATGACAACTAATTTGCCGGATCATCAGTCAACACTCAGGGATCGCGACCCTATCCACCATGAACGGGATGGGGCTTCGTTCGACGCTGCAAAGATGCTGGCGATTCGGTATCGATTGCACTAGTAGTAGCTCAGCGCACGCCTCCCGCAACCGGCTAAGCTTTTTCTTAGCCACCTGTCTCTGAATTGCTATGCCCAAAAGTTTATAAAAGTTCCTCTCCAGCAAAGGCAAGGGCTGCCTCTCGGCAGCCCTTGTTAGCGCGAAATCTCATCTACTGCACAGTTAGAGTGACCATGACACTTTGCGTAATCGACCCCGAGATTGCATTGACCGTAACCTGTGTCGTAGCGGGTGCGGCGGGTGTTGTGGAGACTGCCTGCTGCGGAGACGCGGACGAAGAGCAACCGGTGATTGCCGCCGTAGCTACTACCAACAGGAGAACAAAGAGCGATCCGCCTGCGAGGATCGATCTACGCTTCAGACCGGCAAACGCAAGTAGTCCAGCTGGGCCGATGAATGCCAGGGTGAGGCCGCCCCGTGACTGGAACCAATGGACAGAATGATTGGAAGATCTGTTATAACCACCGCCGGTCGTTGGTGGAGCTGCTGTAGCTGCTGGAGCGATGGCTACCGTAACCGAGGTTGTGCCAGAACCGGAAAGCGTGACCGACGGCTGACTGAAGGTGCAGATGACCGAGGTGGGCGTGCAGGAAAAGGTCACAGGGCCTGTGAACCCGTTCGCTGCGGTAAGTGACAGCGTCACGTTCCCGGCCGTCTGCCCTGCAGCGACTGTAACCGAATTGGCGGACGCTTGAAGGGTGAAGTTGGCCGCTGCCGGCTGGGCGACCGCGATCGAGCCGAAGAGACCGCCCTTTTCTCCGTTGATACCGGCGGCGAAGTACAGAGTGTGGGGATCGCCCAACGTGGTGGTCTGCCCGCTGTTCTGTCCGAAGAACATCTCCCACAGGCCGATGTTCGCGATCGGTGTGCCCGCGCTCGTGTTCAACGAGCCGATCAGCGCAAACGTCTTGGGATCGAAAGCGTTGATTACGCCGTCTCCGAAGTTGCCGATCAGAAGGTCGCCACCGAAGCTGCCAAAGCCCGCGGGAGCAAGCGCCATCCCCCACGGCGCATTCAATACGCTTTGACTGGCGACTCGCGCGATGAAGTTTCCATTGTTGTCGAACTCATTGACATAGCCGAGACCGGCGCCCACGCTCTCACCGGTGGTGGCGTTGACTTGGGCATAGGTCACATAGACATTTTCGCCGATGCTGTGGATGCCGAAGGGCGAATAGCCCGCGGGCAATGTCGGATCGGCAAAGCTGCCTGTAAGAGCGTGCGCAGCAAAGGTGCTGTCGAAGACGTCTACGGTACGTTGCTTGAAGTTGGCCGCTAGCAAAAATGTTCCGGTTGCGTTGGTGTCGAGCGCGATATCGGTATAAGAGGCCTTGGTGGAGTTATTAACTACCGTTACCGCTTGCGTCCCGTTGCTCACATTCCAGGCGGCGATCGTGCCGTCAAGGGTGCCGAAGAGAAACAAGGCCGATGTGCCGCCCGGAATATCAAAGATAGCGTTGTTGCTGTTGTATACCGTGCCGCTCGGACTGCCTTGCGCCGGCGCGGGAGCGGCTGCCGGTATCGTGACCGACGGCAGCGACGGTGCGGCAATGGTGCCAGCGGCGGTGTCGACCGCCACCGAGCCGCTGCCGGCCTTATCGATCCAGATAGCCGGACCGACTGAAACACCCCAGGGATTGATCAGCGTGGGATCGGTAACGAGTGCTTTTACCGTCGCACCGTCCGAGATGATGTTTGTCTGCACATACGTGCTGCTAGTTTGCGCTAAGGCCCCGATCGAGAAAATGCCAGACAGGGCAAGGACCGCACCAGGGCGGAACCGGTTCTTATTCGCTATGGGGTTGAAGGAAGATAAAGTTCTCCCGAACGAGGCGGATATATCAGAGAAGTACGACATAGAGTTACTGTTCAACATAGTGATTTCCTCTGCAGTACAAAACTGAGCAAGGTCACCGTTATTCCAAATTCGTCCTCAAATTATGGAATAGGCTGTAAGCAATTCGGTTTACGGTAGGAATGCTCGATGGCCAAAGGCCACGGATCGCTCTATCGTGAAGAGACCGGTGTGTCTAGGAGAAGAGTCGATCATCCGGTTTGTAAATAGTGGGCGTCGGTTTACACCTTGCTTAGCAGGGCTCGAGCGAGACCTGCTCTCAAGGCGTTTCGCCATCTTGTGAAAGTGCATGATCGACCAGCAAAAATGATGATGCCACCAAATTCCGCCTCTTCCTACGCCTCTTGGCCACATCCCGTTCCCGTTGAGCAATTACCCAGGACTGTCCAGTCAGAACCGCTCTATTTCTTTCTCTTTGGAAATTTTCTGCTCCGCGATAGGAATAATCTTTGCGCAACCTAGTTTTGATACGTAGGTTGAAACAGGGGGACTCACGTGCGCATCGGATCTCGTTACTGGTCTGCGGCTCGAGTGCCGAGGATTCCAACCCGCCCGCTCCGGTTGACTAATGGCAACGGCTGCCAGCTGTCCTTGCTATCTCGCATGGGCGCGAAGCCCGTCTGTCCTAATTGATAGGCGTGTGTCGCGCGTTGGTTTGGAAAGTTGTACGTCTTTGAGCTCGGCTGTTCGTGAGGTGCGAGATGCGGCTCTTGTCCACTGCCGTAGTTATAGCCATCCTCTTGTTGACTTATACCTACGCTTTCGCCTCAGACGAGGACAATGGTCCAACTGCCCTCGCCGCGCTTCAGTCCAAAGCGAATCAAGCTCAACCCAGAGAGAGGTGCTTTCTCTATGCCGAGCTCGTCAGCCAGATGACGGATTTGGCGGGCAAGCAGTTCAACTCTGGTGATTCCGGGAAGGCTTCGCAGACCCTTAAGCTCGTGCAACGATATGCAGAGAAGATCCATATAGAGGTTGCAGATGACAGCAAAAAGCTAAGAGATGCCGAATTGCTCATACGGCGCGCTTCTTTTCGACTCACAGGTATTCTCAGCGTAGCTTCGTATGAAGACCGACCGGCTTTGGAGGTGACACTAAAGCAGTTGAATGAAATTCAGTCAGAGCTCTCTGATGCACGTCTTTAAAAAGTAAACTGCGGTTGAATCAACCCTCTTTCAAGCGGTATGACGGTGCATTTTCTCAGGATGAATTCAGTCGAATGACTGAGCGTTCAGATCCGACAGCGTGAGGAGTGCGGGGCACACGTGCCAAGAATGGCGTGGAGCGCTGTATGACAATATTTGACATCGTCTGAAACATTGGTATGAATGTCGCTTAGCCGAATCTGTCAATCAACATGTCTTCCGGTCGAGCACCGGCGACCAGAGGCGTCCCGGCGTCGCTTCGCGCGATGTTGACTTATACAGTCCGACGAGGAGAAACAGCAGCGATCGCCTAGACCAGAGTATTTCCATGGGGTTTTCGACGCGGCCAAGAGATCAAGTACAGCTGAAACGCCTGAGATAAACGAAGTATGACGCTAAGAAGGAAGCGGCGGTTGAACGCTTATAGGGCTGTAAACTGCTTGCAAGGTGAAATTCCCAAGGGCTTTGGAATAAAGTGCACACACGCTAGTTATTACATCTGACAGGTTTCCGATAAGTGCAGCGCTGTTTGTTGCAACGAAATTTAAGCACACCTGAGAGTGCCCATTGCGTAATGATTCACATTTAGTACATCACGCTCAGTTTCCCAGAACTATGGAACTGAGAAAGCCAGAGCCTTCAATATTCCGAATGGTAACCTTGCTTGTGGGCACGGTAGTCTTGTCGGCTGGATCTCTGACCGCCGCATCCGCCCAGTCCACCTCGCCGACCCCGCGTGATACCGCACCTGTCCAAACTGTGGTCTTCAAGAGTGGCACTGCGTCTAGCGGTTGGATCGACTTCACACCCTACACAAACTTCGGAATCTATTTGCCCGTCAAGATCAATGGTCACGATACCATGGCGTTGCTTTATGGCGGACCGTCAAACATCGATACGAATTTCGTCACCTCTCTCGGCCTGACGACAAAGACAGAAGCCACCGGCTCGGTAGACGGTATCAGGGTCCAGTTAGGCGATCTGACCTTGCAGAACGTCACCGCTGCTAAAGACGATCTGCAGAAACAGGGATACGACGCCAGGATTATTGGGCACCCCGTACTCTTCAGGCTAGGGGAAGAGGTATTCAATCAAGTGGCCGTGGACATCGACTTCTCACGCCATCGGGTCGCATTTCGTGATCTCGCAACGCTGACAAAGCCCGTTGGAGCTATCTTGATTCCTCTGGTCGAGTTGGACGGCGAACACGTGCTGCCTCTCTCAGTCAATGGCGCGGCGCCCAGACAGTTTGAGTTGGAGTTGGGCAATGTCATTGGTCCCTTGATGGTGACCCCGGCATATGCTGAGAAGGAAGGACTGCTTCAGGGGCATCCTCATTCTCAGCGGCTTTCGGGACGCTTTGTAGAGACAGTAGTGAGCGTTGACCACCTCAGTTTTGTCGGTATCGACCTTCCGCGAACGCCGATTGCTCTGATACCTGATTCCGAAGTTCCTCCGGACTCGATTACCGGCGGCGTCGGCCTGCCGCTGCTGGCCAAGTTTAGGTTGATCATCGACTATTCTCACAACCGGCTCTATGCGATTCCAGATGATGCTGCGGTAAAAGAAGCCCATAGAAAAGGATCGGATTGGGTTGGTATTCGATAAAACGTCGACAGACATCTTTGCGGTGGCCTTCGTTGCTCCGAACAGCCCTGCTGAAGCTGCTGGATTCAAGAAGAGCGAAAAAATCGCCCTAATCGACGGAAAACCGCCTGCGGCCTGGTCCCCCAGGCGGTCATCGCATTCCAAATGGCCGACGCCGGAACCGTGCACACATTGCAGATGGTGGACGGGATCGTGCGGCAGTTCGAAGCGAAGGACTTTTTTTAGACACCCCGTTGGACGTCATGTCAGTGCTTGTCTCTTCGCGCCTGATCCGCGCGATTCGTTGCGAACGGAGGATGAACTGGCATTGAGGACTGCTTCTTCGATAAATGGGAGGTGGGTAGAGCGCCAGATAAGGTCTCTCACGACCGATTGGATCAGCCTGTGAAACGCTCGTCTCGTCATTTACTTCTGGATTGTCGGCAAACCGCACCTTACTCGCCAGCGCCTGACTCCGACCACGTCCTGTGGACCCGGAAGCGCCTGAACCATCGAACTTGCCGCGAACCTGACTTTCAGGGCGGAAGTGTACCCCTGAGCTTGTCGCGGTGCAGTAAGCTGGCGGTGTCACACGTTAGCGGATGGAGCCTCCAGCATGGAAAGATGGCATCTTGATGCAAGTATCTGCGGTTGGCTCTCCCTACTTTGCTGGCTTCCATTTCTATTGATGACTCTCACCCCGGGACAGCTGGCTACTTACCCGGACTGGATTGGCGCAATGATCCTCAAAGGGCTTTTTATAAGCCCCTTTGCAAGGATACCGTTGGCCCTGGTCGCGGCAACTACGAGGAGACAGTGGCTTTGCTTGCGCTGATATGGCTGGCCGCACTCGGGTGCGGGTGGTGGTCGTTGGAATCACACCCATTCGTTATCTAGTAAATATCGCCTTTGGCTGACGGGCGGCTCTCACTCGGCTGGATGAAGCTCGGGATCGTGCATGAGCGCATTCAAGCAGGCCGACCGCAACAAAACGGTCGTCATGAGCGGATGCATCGCACGCTGAAGAGGACACGACGAAACCGCCTGCGGGATCCCTTCGCGCACAGCAGAGCCGCTTCGATAACTTTCGCTACGAGTTCAATAACGAGCGCCCGCATGAGGGTCTGAACAACCAAGTCCCAGCCAGTCTCTACCACCCCAGCTCCGTTCGACTGCCACCCAAATTGCCGGAGTTCACGTATCCGAAGGGTCTCCTTCTGCGAGGGGTGAACAATAGCTGCGACATCAGCTGGCACAAAAAAAGAGTCTTCATCAGCGAGGTATTCCGCTTCGAAGAGTTGGGATTCGAGTTAATCACACCAGGGTTTTACAGAGTCTTCTTTCGAGACATAGAGATCGGAGAACTCAATGTGGAAGAGCTTCGCTTTAGAGCCGCACGGCGAGTGGTCTGAGTTTGCTCGATGAGTGCATCGGCATGTTGGTAACAGTTGAGAGTGCAAAGCCGCCCGTCCCGACACGCCGACTTCACCTCACACTGCCCTTTCGAGGTACTGACGAATCACTCCCAAACCGCTGCTGGCTTCCCGTTGTCCGGCTTAGGACCAACTTTCCAAACTCTGCGATGCATTCCGAATCTCGTTAGCTTGTACCAGGGAGATTCAGGCGGGACTGCAGTTGCTTGCGGTAGCGACGGCTCAACCGAAGCCTGGCTCCATTGTGGAGTAGCACGTCGTATTCACCATTCTCGTTCAGTTTGAGACCGCGAACGCGATCGAGCCTAACGATAGTCGAACGGTGAATCCGGCAAAAGGCCGACTGATCCAACTCCTCGTCAAGTTCGGCCATGCTGCGCCGCAAGAGGTGCGACTTCGCGCCTACATGCAGGCAGGAGTAATAATCCGCCGCCTCAATCCAGTCGATCTCTGAGAGTTTAAGAAACATAAGCTGTCCGGCGCTCTTCACCGCGAGATGCTCCCGCGTTCGCGTAGAACTCCTGCCTTGCACGATTCTCTCCATCGCGCGGTCGAGCGCCAGCTCGAATCGAGCGTTGTCGAAGGGCTTCAAGAGATAATCGAGCGCTCCTGCCTCGAAGGCGCGCAGCGCGTATTTGTCGTAAGCCGTGACGAAAACCACTGCTGGAGGCAGATCGCCGCCCAGCATCTCGAGAACATCAAACCCGTCACACTCCGGCATCTCGACGTCCAGGAAGACCAGATCCGGCATCAAGTTGCGAATCGCTAGTAGCGCCTCCATGCCCGACCCGCACTCACTTACGATCTCAATCTCTGGATGAAGGCGCAGCAACACGGTAAGATTGCTGCGGGCGAGGGGTTCATCATCCACAATCACTGAGCGAATGTTGTTCTTGTGTTCTTCCGCGCACATGCATCAAGCCTTTCTGAAGGGCGGGAGAACCACGAAGGGAAGAGAAACGGTCACCTCCACACCGCCTGAATTCTGATTTCGCATGCTGAGCTCGAAAGCCTCTCCATAGAGAGTTTTGAGGCGGGTACGTACGTTGGAGATGCCGATTCCAGGGCGAGTTGTTTCCCGCCCTGCCGGCAGACTGGGACCGTCGTTGCAGACGCTGAGCGTGAGTATCCCGTCGCGACGCGAGGCAGCGATCCGAATCGTTCCCCCCTGCGCGCGTTTCGCAATGCCATGTTTAATCGCATTTTCGACCATTGGCTGCAGAATCAGCCTTGGAACCTGCGCTGGATAGAGTTCGCTGGGCACATTCAGATCGATTTGAAGGCGATCTGCAAATCGCACCTTCTGAATGTCGAGATATTTTTGCGCAAACTCTATCTCCTCCCGCAACGGTACCTGGTGCCGGGCGGAGTCATCCAGCATCCGGCGCAGTAGATCGCTCAACCCAGCGATCATGCTGACTGCCGAATCATTCCTTCCCTCACGCACCAGGCCTGCGACGGAGTTCAGGGTATTGAAAAGAAAGTGAGGTTCAATCTGCTGGCGCAAGGCATGGAGTTGGGCCTTCACGAGCTGCTCATTGAGGCGCGCGGTCTCGGTCTGCTGTAGGGCCAGCCGCTTTTGTGAGTCCAAGACATAGTTCAGCGTAAGGATGGCGGCATAAAGAACTACATAGGAAAGCAGCCCGTTGTAGAACTTATCGAACCAGAGTCGCATATACGGTGACGGAGCGGGGTCGAGGTACGGGTTGAAGAGAACATCCAACCACGACGTCCAAGCGGAGAAGATCAGCCCCATGGTCCCGCAGGCGGAGAGATGCACGAGCCAGGTCAGGATGCGGATTGGCTTCGCGGGTGGGAACTTGCAGGCGAGACGCAGGATGAGAGGGGTAGCCAGAGCCCACGGCAGCCAGGAGAACATCACTGTTGCGAAGAGGATCAGCCAAGCGTGGTGCATCCTCTCGGAACGCATGACGAAGACCGTCTGCAAGGCGTCGAATAAGCCGAGTCCAACCCAGATGGATGCCATCCATACCCAGTGCCGCGCCGCCTGCCAGCTGTTCTGAGTACCCATATTCGAGATCGTAGTCCACGTCCGGCGAGAAACGGCAAGAATGCAGTGAATCGCCGGAACTGTGCAGCGGGCGGTCTATCGTGCCAATGAGTTTCGAGGAAAACTGGATCCATGATGCTCGGCGGTGACACACAGCACTGAGCTCGACCAGGTGACACCGGAAGGGATTCGGCGTGGATCGAGGAATAACGTCTCCCCCCGTAGTTTGAGGCGCCCGTGAAGCCGGTGTCGGTGAGATGAACGCAGTTCCAAGAAAGCAGTGAAAGGAAAGATGAATAGAAGAAATTTGCTCAAGAGTTCAGCCGCACTCGGCTTTGCCTCCGCACTTCCGGCCCTGGCAGGGGATAAGCTGTTTGCCAGCGCGGGCGCAGGACAGCCCCAGACCGGCAAGGATCAACCGATGGCCAGGACCAACCCGCTTATCCCTCCCGCCAAGGGCAGCATTCCTATTGCCTTCCCGATCTCCGAAGGAACGCAACTGATCGACTTCGCCGGTCCCTGGGAGATATTTGATGGCGTCGTCAAACCAGGGACTACCAATGAAGCGGCATTCGAAGTCTATACCGTGGCTGAAACCCTGAAGCGAATTTCGGCCAGTGGAATGAAGGTCGTTCCCGACTACACCTTTGAAACAGCTCCTGCACCCAAGTTGATTGTCATCCCAGCGCAGGGTGGAGCAACCAAGGCCATGATCGATTGGATACGGATGTCTAGCAAGAGCACGGATGTAACCATGTCGGTATGCACAGGCGCATTCGTGCTGGCGAGAACCGGCCTCTTGTCGGGTAAATCCGCTACCACTTTTCACGAAGCGTTCGACGGCTTTGCAAAACAGTATCCCGACATTAAGTTGATACGGGGAGCCAGGTTCGTGGAAGACGGCAATCTGGCCTCATCGGGTGGTCTTACCTCCGGCATGGACCTCGCGTTCCGAGTCGTAGAACGTTACTTTGGCCGCGAAATGACCGAAAAGCTGGCCTTCCAACTCGAATACCAGGGAAAGGGCTGGATGAACGCAGCTTCGAACGAAGTCTACGCCAAGTACGAAAGTCCAAAGAAGGCGACTACAGGCCCACTCTGTCCCATTTGCTCCATGGAAGGCGATCCCGCGATCTCATCGAGCTACAAGGGAAAGACTTACTACTTCTGTATGCAGGAGCACAAGGCGACGTTCGATGAGGCTCCAGAAGACTTCGTGAAGGCAACTTAGGAGAGGAGACGATAGCTCAGAAGTCTCCCTGTGTGCTGGATTTCAAATCTCTTAATAGCTAGTCAGAAAAGCTCAGTCCTCGGCTGCAACATCGCCGGGGACTGAGCTGAGGACCAAAACTTTACAGTACGGCCTCGTCCTTTCAATTGTTGCCAAATCGCCAATGCACTCATTGACAAGCGATGAGTACCGATGAGCATTTCGTGGCGAGTGCGGCACATTGCACTGGGCGGCGGCATATCTGGACAATGAGGCACCGGCAGACGAAAGGGTCGGACACAGATAGGCGAGACCTAAACAACCGCGTCACATCTCGACTCTACACGTTTGGTGTGGTGAACCCATGCAGCCAGATAGGACCCGTCTCACGAAAGCATGCTGCACCCCGCAGAAGTTCGTCGCGTTGCATGCGCGCCTCTACCCATTCCAGTTAGTTCGGTTGTAACTATCGAGGCCAGCTAGCTAGGTCGAGCGCACCTGCACGCAAAAGCGAATCTGCGCGTCGTTTCAGCGGAGCGACTGCAAAAATTTCCCTGAAGATGCCACTGTATTTATGCCATTCTAGCGTTTGAGTTTGTCTGCTTCGGGAGCTGACTTGTTTCAATTGAAATTTGCGTCGGCATCAAACTATCGGCACTTCCGGATTCTGTACCGAAATTGAAGTCAAGTTAGGCATCCGCTTCGGTCGCGGCTCCCAAGCCGGAAACGTTAGCTCTGGCATCGGCTTGGCCCGGAAGAACTTGCGCACCTGCCGTGCGATCCAGCGAGCCGACGTCTTCGCCTTTTTCCGCCGTGCGCTATCTGTCGAGATCCCGGTCCCCGCATACATCTGCCGATACAACTTCGACAGCAACACAAAAGCCACCCTAACCCTCAGATTCGGTACGCACGAGGACCTCTTCCAAACCGAACCCAAGTCGTAGAACCGGTCCCAAACCTTCTGCGTCCGGTCTCTTATCTCATCTGACTCATCAAAGGATGCGGTGTGAACATTTTCGGCCGGACCGCGGTTGGAATCAACCAATACCGTGTAACCGGCGTCCCTTCTACCGTCATGGGGTCTTTGGCCTGTTCCTTCTCCCATCGTCCGAAGTCGACGGTTCCCGGAAATGGTGTCATCATTACGAATTGCGCAAAGGTTACATCCGCCTTTAGGGCTAGCTCGACCGTCGCGTCAAATGTAGTGGGCTTATCGGTAGGAAGGCCGAAGATGAGATCCCAATACGTGCAATCCGTGTTTCCGGAACGTCTGCAATTGCTCAACTAGCCGGTCACCCGAATAGTTGAAGTCCTTATAGACTGCCTTCAGTCCCTCGGGCGTCACTGCCTGGGAGCGAGATGATAGGTGACCCAAGCTTGACCGCCCTTGGACTCCCGCCCAACAGGATCTCCGAGGATGAAGCCCTTATTGGTGTAACCCTGTTTTTGTATCTGCTCGGCGTAGAGAAATTGTCCGCCATTACTGAGGTTGGTCGGCGGTCGCGTGCCTTCCGGAGCACGCCTCCAGGCTTCCATGGCGACACCAAAGAGCATCGAATACGGATTGTTCATCTCCACGAATCTCACCGTTTTCGAGCACGCAGCGCCTCTGTCGATCTCAACAAGCCGTCCGCTATGATCGACTCTTTGTCTCATGGAGGGAGGTGAGTTGCAGAAGACAATTCCGTACGGCGTTGAGCGGTGCTTGATCTTTGGACTGTTCGAGGAGAGCAGGATGAAGAGCCTCGACTCGCTCGGCGCAAGGTTCCACTACTCGGGCTCAGGTGCGGCAGTACCGCTCCAGATCCAGGGCACCGTCTCCTTCTCGAGTCCTCGATTGGCAAAGCTTCAGGACGGTTTCTCCTTTATACAGGCAACGAGTTCGGATTCTCGGGATGACGTCGTTTTGCAATGAGCCCCTTCTCTCACCCCCGCACAACTTATCTGGGGGTGAGGGAAAGTAGTCCGCTTAGAATCGGCGCCGGGCCTCATCCGCCTCCTCTGCCAGACTGAACATCACTCGCAGGAACTCTGGATTCTTCTGGCCGATGAACAGACCGTCATTCACAAAGCTCTGGAGAGAGGCCACTGCTCCACCATTTTTTGTAGAGGTTGGACGAATGATCGCAACGGGTGGAAACTTCTTGTTGAGGAAGTGGGTTGGCTCGGGCATGATGAGGTTGGCCTGCAAGGTGTCGCCCTTGAGGGACTCGGGATTGGTCTCTCCTTGGGCGTTAGCGAGGGTTGTAAACGTAACGGTCGCGCCGGTTCCACCCGGTCCATTGTCAACGTCCGTCAACGGGAGTGCATTGCCTGCCTTATCCTGCCAGGTTTGAAAGTGCATGGTCTCGCTGGGTCCGATGCTAAGCAAGACCCGTAGGACTTCCAGATTGGTCACCTTTTGGGCCAGTGTTGGATAGAGGCTGCTTCCACCCGCCTCAATAAACGCGAAGTGGAATCCCGCCGTAAAGGCGATTGCCTGGAGATGGGGCGTGATGCTTGTGGTGTTGTCGCCGCTGAGGGAACTGCCGGCGGTGTCGGCGTCGGTTCTTGGAATCGCGGTATGTTTCCCTACGTTCAGACTGGGGACTGCTTGGACGAAAGGTGCGTTGGGGTCGAAATCGATGTTGGTGATGCTGCGGTACTGGGACCAGAAACTGGTGTCCACGGTAAGCTGCATCAGGTTGGTGAGCCGTGTCTTCCCGGTGGAACCCGTCGCAATGCTGCCTGGGATGGTGGCAAAGCGGCTGAGGTCGACTGCCTCGGCATCCTTCGATTCCAGATATGCTTTCAGGAAGGCGGCGTGGCTGATCTCATCGTCGGTGTTGTCATGGATGTACTGGGCCATGTCGCCATCGAGAATAGAGAGGGCAGCCGTGTAGAGTGGGTTTCCCCCTTTGACCCCGGAGACTTCCTTGTCCTGAGTTCCTCCGAGTTCGGAGTATTGAATCCACAGATCGGCTTCGATCTGCTCAAGGGCATTCAGGAATCTGAGAATCGCGATGTCTCCTTGTGTGAGATCGCCGTCTCCTTCATGCTCCTGGCCAAAAGCGAATACTCCACTGCCCAACAAGCGTGTGCCTATGGTCGCTACGCCGGCCGCCGTAATTCCCGTTCTCAAGAACTCGCGCCGATTCGCCGATTTCTTAATCAGAGTTTCAGATTGTGCCATTTCAATTCTCCTTTTGTCGAACTTTATTGAGCGGCACCCTCAGATAGCTTTCGAAACTTGACGCCATTGGAAGGCTCCCGTCCGAATATGAAACTGGATTGAAGCGCGTTTATTCCATTCGCTTGGCGCCGAAGGCGCGATCATCTGTCCGATCATCATTGCCTCAAGTTTGTGGGGAACAGCGTAATGCCCCGCCGATATACAAGACCGCAGTGATTGGGAACCTCGGCCTATAGGCGAATCCCAACCAGCAAAGACTTGCAGGTAGGTTCGAACACGTATAACCTGCTGCACCGATCAACTGTGTGAACTACCTCGTCCGGGCAAGATGGCACTGGCAAAGCCGCTTGTATGCGTGCGATTTCGCCCGAGGCGGCGGCAGCAGCGTGTAAAAAAGACAAACCTGCACCCCCAGCCGTTTCGAGGTGGGCGTTGCAGGTCCTAGTTGGGCAATTCAGGCTTGTATTTAGTGACTGTCTCCGTCGTGGTCGGCATCGCCAGCGCCTCCTATAGGTTCGACTCGGTAGCCAAGCGTTCTGAGTTTCCGGATCATTTTTGCCGTATGGCGTTGTTGGGACTGTTTCGACACTGCAGGGCCGCGTTCTTCATACCGAACGCCGTTATGGAGAATTATCCAGATCAAGTGACAGAGGCAATGCGCAATTACGCCGATTGCATCTTCGAGATCGTGTACCGTCGTCTAGTGCCGCGCCTGATACATAACAAGACACTTCCCTTGCGTTTGACAGCAGCATTCGCAGCTTGATTGAGAATGCGGCGCATCTGGCGGTTGCCCTTTGGCGAGTGCCCGGCTGCGGTTCACACCCGCGCTCTCTTCCTTTCCCGGGCACGCCCCTACCCACGAGGAGAGCTTTTCGGCTGAGGGAAAGATCGCTGCCTTGGCACCCACTTCGGCGATAATCTGTTGCGCCGAATCCACCTCCGAGCCCGGGGACTACCGCCAGCCTCTCGACTGCATCCTGGTCCCGCTGAAGCAGACTTGCGATCTCCTGCTCCAATTGACGGATCTGCTGCTCGTCGGCGGGCTCGGGCAAGACGACCACGATAATTGGTCTCGCTTGCACTACGATGAATTCGCGATCAGCGCTAGTGACTTATACGACAAACAATACATCGCACATCGAACGGCTGATTTATGGAAAAATAGGCCATGTCCCGCCACATCTGACGATTAGCACTTGGTATTCTTTTCCATTGCGGCACATGGTTCGGCCTTATCAACGGTCGTTGTACCCACTGTCTGTCAAGAGACTTCATTTCCACAATGGCATCTCCGCTCAATATTCCAAGGAGACGGACATTGGCGCCCACTATTTCACGGGAGATGGCTGCATCTTCGTGGACAAGGTTTCAAAGTTTGCCTGTCAGGTCATCAAGAAGACTGACGGCAAGCCGATACGCCGGTTAGAGGATATTTTCAAACACCTCTACATCGACGAAGTACAAGATTTGGCCGGATGGGACCTCGACTTGATAGAGACCCTGATGAAGTCCCGCATCGGCGTTACTCTCGTCGGTGATTTGCAGAAATCGGAACTCGCTCCCCCCTACTGGGGCAACCTCGCCCGCGCTGCTTCCTGGTCAACGTGTTTCTTGATAATCGATGAACCCCCGGTGAAGATCGATTCAAACCTGCAGGAACATGTAGTTTTTTTTTGCGTGAGGCGGGGATAACATCGCTCTACCCAGAGAGTGAGCGAGGTGTTCGCAATATGCAAGACAACCCCACACTTAGCCGAGAACAGATCGACCGGCTTAGATCGACAGCCCAGCTGCGTTCTGTGCGTAGTGGAGAGGTCCTCTATGAACCCTCTTGCCCCGATGTCCCTCTCTTTGTTGTCCTGGACGGGACAGTCTCAATCACCAGAGCCGGCGAGGACGAGAAGATCCTCGCCGTTCGCGAACCGGGACAGTTCACAGGAGAAATGTCTGTGATTTCCGGTGGCCGATCACTTCTGACAGCGCGGGTGACAAGAGATGGTGTTGTCCTTGAAGTCACTCGCGAAAGAGTGCTGTCGCTCATGACCAAGGACACAGAACTCGGCGAGATTCTCATGGGAGCTTTTGTCGCGCGTCGCCTATTGATGATTGAGCTGGGTGAAGGAAATGTCATCCTCCTCGGCACCAATAGTTCTGCACGGACTCTTGCTCTTAGAGAATTTCTCACCCGAAATGGTCATCCGTTCACATACATCGACATCGAGACCGATTCTTTTGTCGGCGAGCTAATGGAAAAGTTCGACGTTCGTAAATGGCGACATTCCAGTTGTCTTCTGCAACAGACGATATGTGCTGAGGAATCCGTCTATTGCCGAGCTAGCGGCCTGTCTTGATCTCAACATCAACATCGACAAAAGCGTGCGCGACGTTTTAGTAATCGGTGCCGGCCCAGCAGGACTCGCGGCAGCGGTCTACGCCGCCTCGGAAGGACTGAAGACGCTGGTTATCGAGAAATCAGCACCTGGGGGTCAGGCAGGGTCGAGTTCAAAGATAGAAAACTACCTGGGCTTTCCCACGGGGCTTTCTGGACAGGAGCTTGCGAATCGATCCATCGCTCAAGCTCAGAAATTTGGCGCGCAGTTGATGGTTGCTCAATCGGTCGTGCATATCGATTCAAGCAGACAACCCTATAAGGTCGTTCTGGAGTCGGGCCTCAAGTTCAATGCGCGCAGCATCGTGATCGCAACTGGCGCGCAATATGCGCGATTGCCTGTCGAGGAAGCAGACGCTTTCACGGGCCGAGGTATCTATTACAACGCAACGCACATGGAAGCTCAACTCTGTCACTCGGAAGAAGTAGTAGTAGTGGGTGGGGGGAACTCTGCTGGACAAGCGGCCGTCTTTCTTGCTCAGACATCATCGATGGTGCATCTCCTGGTGCGTTCGAAGAAACTTTCTGAATCAATGTCGCAGTATCTGATCGCTAGGATAGAAGCACATCCAAGAATCGAAATCCACTATCTGACTCAAATTGTCGCCCCCGCCGGTGCCGCTCATCTGGAACGCATCGAGTGGAGGGACGACTCGTTAGGACTTGAGGTGACGAGGCCAGTTCGCCATGTGTTTGTGAATGGCGGGTGCAGCGCCCCGCACAGATTGGCTAGAAGATTCCTTTGTTCTGGATAAAAAGGGGTTTGTTGTTACCGGATCAGATCTTGTTGAATACGAGAACGTTCAATGGCCATTGAGCCGCTCCCCGCTTCTACTCGAGACCAGTGTGCCGGGAATATTTGCGGTTGGTGACACACGGGCAGGCAGTATCAAACGGGTTGCGTCAGCGGTCGGCGAGGGCGCGATGGCAGTTCATCTCGTGCATCGATTCCTCGCCGAAAGCATAGAGCGGGACAAAGCCGCAGGAAATAGACGGACCGACCTCGCCTGCGGCGTCGTCGACTCGTTACAACCGAAAATCCTCGCACAAGGAGGAATGCGATGAAAGCAATCACGCCGCACTATATCGATGGCAAGTTTGTTGAACCACACGGCCGCGAGGTGATGGACAGCATCAACCCCACAAACAATAACGTGATTGGCAGCGTGACGTTGGCTGACGAAGAGGATGCTAAACGAGCTATTGCCGCTGCGAAACGTGCGTTCGCCAGTTTTGGTGGAACATCAAAAGAAGAGCGTGCTGCTGTTCTGCGTAGGTTGCAAAAAGTAGTGACCGCTCGGATTCATGACCTTACGACCGCAATGGTCGAAGAATATGGGGGCGTTCATCACTTCTCGAAGCTGATTGTTCAAATGGCTGCGATTCGTTTTTCCATGCGGAGAAGGCACTCCAAGAACTGCCACTCGTTCGCACGTGGAATAAGACGACCGTTCTTCTTTCGCCGGTTGGAGTTGCAGGGTTGATAACTGCCTGGAACTCGAACGCTTTGTTCATCTGCCTCAAGACTGCTTCCGCTCTGGCTGCCGGTTGTACCGTAGTCGTAAAGCCCAGTGAATTGAGCCCGTTTCAGACGCAAGTCCTGCTCGAATGCGTGCACGAAGCGAATCTCCCACGGGGCGTTTTCAATGTCGTGACTGGCTTGGGCAGCACCGTGGGAGCCGAGCTTGTGAGAAATCCCGATGTGGCTAAGATCTCGTTTACTGGGTCAGTTGCCGTGGGTCAGCAGATCATGCGCGACGGAGCCGCGACGATGAAGCGCGTCACGCTCGAACTAGGTGGTAAATCACCGAACATACTTCTTGACGATGTCAATCTTGATGAGGCGATCCCGAGAGCACTTGCCATTGCGTTCCTGAACAGCGGCCAGGCATGTGCGGCGGGGACTCGGCTTCTTGTGCCGCGCAGCCGGCTTGAGGAGATCAAACAACGAATCGTGACCGTCATGTCCAACATGCCCGTTGGCGATCCTGAAAATAAAGATACAGCCGTCGGTCCGATGGTGACACGGACGCATTACGAGAGAGTGGAGTCGCACATCCGGAAAGGGATTGAGGACGGCGCAGAAGTACTGGTCGGAGGCGAGGGACACCCGGAGGGCCTTGAAGCCGGCAACTTCGTGAAGCCAACGATTTTCGTCAACGTGACGAACGACATGACGATTGCTCAGGAAGAGATATTCGGACCTGTGCTGAGTGTTATCGCATACGACACCGAGGAAGAAGCGATCAAAATCGCAAACGATTCCCGATACGGCCTTCATGCCTTCGTAAGCGGGAACGATCTCCAACGGGCACGCCGGGTGGCTTCACAGATACTTGCTGGACGCGTAGCAATCAATGGGATGCTGGACGATCCTCAGGCGCCTTGGGGAGGTTTCAAGTTCTCGGGTGTAGGTCGCGAATTCGGAGCATTCGGAATTGAGGCTTTTCTTGAGCCGCGCGCAATTCTGGAGTAGCTAAGTCGTCTGAAGCGGATGAAAAGGAGAAATCGTGTGAGCAAACATTTGTCCATCTCCCCCGAAGAAGCAGCGGATCGCCTTGCCATCCGGGAGCTCGTCGAGGCGTACGCGCATTGTGCTGACCGTCGTGATGCAAAAGGTCAGATGGCACTCTTCACTGCGGACACGCACGCGTGGTGTATATGATTGCGAAGGATCCGACGCCGGCACAAGAGCTTCATTCGCGCGAGGCGCTCGCTTCGGTATTCGCGGATCTAAACCAGTATGACGCGACCACTCACTTCGTTGGCCAGAGCACGATCTTCACTTTGGAGGCTAACCGGGGGACGGGGGAAGCTTACTGCTTAGCGCATCATGTATTCATGAAAGATGAGAAGCGACGTCTGATGCTTGCGTCGCTTCGCTACTTCGATACGTTTGCAAAGACGGACGGAGCTTGGCTCTTTGCTGAGCGTCTGCTTTATGTGGACTGGCTAGAAGAACGCAACCTATCGTGACAGCGACTAGCCGAACGGGCTCTGTGAGCACCCTTGCGGCACTAGGAGGCGATAGATGGACACTCCGATGCCGAATAAAAAGCGTCTCGTGATTGTCGGCGCAACCGGGATGGTCGGCGGATACGCCCTTCGGTTTGCGCTCGAGGATTCAGCCGTCATCTCGGTCATGGCTATCGGGTGGCACCCACTTGGAATCTCTCACCCCAAGCTAAACGAGGTCATCCATCAGGCTTCAGCGATTGCTCCGGGCTTGCTGAGTCGCTTTCCGGCCAAGACGCGGCGATCTTTTGCCTGGGAGCGTATACGGGGACGGTTTCAGACACGCAACTGCGTGAAGTTACCGTTGATTACCCAATTGAATTTGCAAGAGTTCTCCACCTAAGTAGTCCTGATTCCGCGTTTTCGTTCCTCAGTGGTAGTGGTGCCGACCAAAGTGGCCGTAGTCGAATGGCCTTCGCACGATACAAGGGCGAGGCTGAAACTGCGTTGCTTAGGACCGGACTCTCCCACGTCTATATATTCCGACCTGCATACATTTACCCTGTGGAGCCCCGCAAGGAGCCGAACCTCGGGTACAGAGTCTTGCGCACGGTCTATCCCGTGTTTCGGACTCTCTTCCCGAATCAAGTCATTCCTGCAGATGATTTAGCTAGAGCTATGGTCGAAGTAGTTCTATCCCAGAATGAGCATGGTCCTGTTTTCGAGAATAGTCAGATTCGGACGATGCTTCGATCGATTCGCGGCACGCATACCGCAGCGAAAGGTCGCCCGTAAGATGTTCGACTTTCTCCATACCTTGCGCCGACATCTGAGTCACGCATCAGAAGCGATCGATTCGGCGCAGCATTTTAGGGTTGAGCGAACGGGCGAGGTGTAGCGACGTGGGCGGTGGGCAACAAGAGTTACAGCGGCGTTGGCAGTATCTGGCTGAGGCGCAAAGACTGAGCCATTCCGGAATCTTCGCGTGGCATGTCGGTAGCAATACGCTCGAGTGGTCAGACGAAACATACAGAATCCTGGGGTTTACGCGAGATACGCATCCCTCGGTGGATCTAGTTTTCGACAGGGTTCATCCCGAGGATCGAGAGCGGTTCTTAGACCTGAGAGATCGGGCAGCCCGGATGGGATGGACCTTGATTTTGAGCACCGGCTGCTGATGCCTGACGGTGATATTAGATACCTCCATGTGGTCGCACATGCCGGCAATCACGGTCCTGGCATTCGCGAGTACATTGGTATCGTGAGCGACATTACTGACCGGAAGCGTGCAGAAGATGAACGCCAGGCGTTGGCGAGCGCCCTGCAGCAAAGCAATGCGAGGCTTGAGGAAGCTCAGAGATTGGCTCACATCGGGCACTACGAATGGAATCTCATCGAGAATCGCGTTACGTATTCTGATGAACTTTGCCGCATTTACGCGATCCCCCCCAGAAAGGCCCTTTTGACGCAGCGTTGATCTTTGAACGGATCCATCCTGACGATCGCGAACGGGTCGCCCAGGAAGCGGAGGAAACTGTTCGTAACGGAACACATGCTAAGGCGGAACATCGTATCGTTCTTCCCGACGGCGAAGTCCGCTATATCTTAGGCCTCGGAACCGTAAAGAGAGATGCCTCCGGTAAAGCCTATGAGATGTTTGGCACCGGTCAAGACATCACCGAGCGCAAACTTGCCGAACATTCATTACGGCGGAGCCAATTCTATCTCAGCGAAGGCGAGCGCCTTGCTCACATGGGAAGCTGGGCATCCAGCGATCTAGGTATTCGTTGGTCAGATGAATTAGATATCTATTCGTCCGACGAAGTTTACAAGATATTCGGATTTGACTCGACAAAGGGTGCTCCGAATCTTCAACAATTCTTCGCCGCGATCCATCCCCAGGACCGCGATCGTCTGCCTGAAGCAATGAAACAGTTGCATGAGCAGCACTGCGGCTGCGATATCACAAGCCGGATAATTCGGCCGGATGGGGAGATCCGGTACGTCCGTTGTGTTGGGATTCCAGTGGTTGAAGACGAAGTATTTAGGGGATACCACGGCACCACAATAGATGTCACCGAGCACGAGTTATTGACCCTGGAATTACGGCGGGAGCAGGCGTATCTGGCGGAAGCGCAAAGGTTGGCTCACGCCGGTAGTTGGGCGAGCAATTTGGTCACGCGACAGGTATTCCATTCATCCGAAGAAAACAATCGCCTCTACGGATTTGACGTCAGCCAATACACGAATCCATTCGATCTCCATTACAGTACGATTCTTGCCGAAGATGAACCGGCTCTCAGGGCAAAACTCGAGAATGCGATACGCGCTGGAGAGGATTTCGATCTCGAATACAGAATTCGGCGTGCCGATGGTGCTATCAGGTTTCTGCGTGGCATTGGACACCACAACCCCGGTCAGGACCTTGGCGAGTACTTCGGCATCACGATCGATATAACGGATCGAAAGCTTGTGGAGCAAGAGCGCGAGCCCTTTCGAATGCTCTACAGCAAAACAACGCATATTTAGCAGAAGCGCAAAGTTTGACTCATGTTGGCAGTTGGGCATGCAACCTGGTTACCCAGCAGATATTCCATTCATCGGAAGAAAATGCTCGTATGTATGGCTTCGATCCCAGCCAAGGTTCGATTCCGTTCCAGTCCTTTTACGGGACGATTCTGCCGGAGGATGAGCAAGCGGTCAGGGCAAAGCTCGAAGGTGCAATTAGCGCAAGGGAGGATTATGACGTCGAATTTCGGATTCGCCGCACTGATGGTGCCATCAGCGTCTGCGTGGCATCGGACACCACAGCCCCTCCCAGGAAGCCGGTGAGTACTTTGGCATCACGATGGACATTACAGACCAAAAGCGCGCCGAGGAAGAACGCGAAAGGCTGCGACAATTAGAGGCTGAAGTCGCACACACTAACCGGGTGAATATGATGGGGGAGTTGGCTGCTGCCCTAGCGCATGAGATTAAACAGCCAATCGCCGCTTCGATTACAAGCGCAAACGCCCCTCTTACGTTGGCTGGCACATGAGCCACCCGACCTCGATAGAGCGCGCGCAGCAGCCGCCAGGATTGAGCAAGACGCGAACCGCGCGGCCGATGTAATCAGTAGTTTGCAATCCTTCTACAGAACTGGCATTCCTACCAAACGCCAAAGCGTCGATCTCAAGGAAATTATTGGAGAGATGACTATTCTGCTGAGAGCTGAGGCGGAGCGATATGCCATTGCGACCCATCAAGAAATCGACGTATGTCTGCCCAGACTTTTTGCCAGCCGCGTGCAACTTCAGCAGATTCTCATGAACTTGATGCTAAACGCGATCGAGGCCATGAAAGATACTGGAGGCGAGATGACGATCAAGGCGAAAATCGATTCGAACGGTCTGGTTGTGACTTCGGTTAGCGATACCGGGGTGGGTCTAGCTGCGGAGAATATTGAACGGATCTTTGATCCTTTTCATACGACGAAACCACAAGGGACGGGTATGGGGCTGACTATAACCCGATCGATTGTGGAGTCTTACGGAGGGAGGGTATGGGCAAATCCCAATCAGGGGCCCGGCGCGACTTTCCATTTCACCCTTCCAAGGGAAACCGAGGCTCAGATATGAAATCTGCGGCCGTTTCCACGGTCTACATCATCGATGACGATCACGGTATGCGGCAGGCCGTCCAGGACCTCGTCGAATCGGTAGGCCTCCATGCCGAGTCCTTCTCAACTGGTGAAGAGTTTCTGCGCAGACAGCGCAGTTCTGAGCCAAGTTGCCTGGTCTTGGACGTGAGACTTCCTCAGATGAGTGGACTCGATTTTCAGCGACGGCTCATCGAACTTGGTGCGCAAATACCCATCATCTTTATTACCGCGCACGGAGACGTTCCCATGTCCGTTCGGGCACTGAAATCGGGTGCCGTGGAATTTCTGACGAAGCCCTTTCGGGACCAGGATTTGCTGGACGCGATTCAGCAGGCTCTCCAGCGTGACCGTGCGGAGCGAGAACAACAGACCGAGGCCCACGAACTGCATCGACGGTATCAGGCGTTGACTGCGCGAGAGCGGGAGGTCATGGGCCTCGTAGTATCTGGGATGCTCAATAAGCAGATTGCCTCAGAAATCGGGGCGAGCGAAGCTACTGTGAAAATCCATCGAGGCAATGTAATGCGGAAGATGCAAGCGAATCACTAATTGAATTGGTGCGCATGACAGACAAGCTTAAATTTTCCCTTCCTAGGATAGCGTGGGGTTTTCCCTCTAGACAGAGGGCTATATTCGTCCTCCTCCAGTTCTAATCGACTACCCACCTGAGTAGTAGCGTTGCAGCAGAATCTCGTCAATCATCGCGAAGCTGCCGAACGTGCCTTCTTAGTTGCCCGATATGAATCTTTGACGCCCAGAGAGCGAGAGGTGCTGCCGCTGCTGGCGAGCGGTCTACTAAACAAACAAGTGGCATTTGAGTTGGGGATCACCGAGTGGACCGTTCAATTGCATCGAGGACATATTATGCGAAAGATGCAAGCCGACTCCTTTGCAGGCTTAGTCAGGATGGCGGACAAACTCAGCCCTGATCGCACTCAAACCTCCATGGTTGGCGAGTTGACGTCGACTTAGCGGTAAGTCCCCGCAATTCTCTTCCCGATCCCACTCGTTTATTCCGTTCCTAATCCACAAGGCGCAGGAAATGTCTCTCAAGCGGACCATTTATCCGCCGCGCACTCCGCAATCGAGCGTATGCGGGGGGCAATCTATATATAGATATATAGATGGCTGTCCCCAAGCCATATTTCGAAAACCGTAAACTACTGAAAATAAGATGGATGTGCGGTGTACCGTATTTGTACCGGAGGGATTCTCTTCCAACACTTCCCTCCCCTGCAACATATTGCAAATGAACAAGTTAGATGGTGCCGGGAGGGGGAATCGAACCCCCACGAGGTTGCCCTCGGCGGATTTTGAGTCCCATTATTACACTTCCGCGAGCAAACGCACAGAAACGCACAGGACACATAAAAGCTTTGTTTGCAGCGGCTTCCAGCACACCATCTTCTGCATTCGGTTGCATAGTACCGCACCGAATCACGCAATGAACAGCCATCAAAACAGCCACTACCATTCGAGTATTTGGGAGATCACCCTCCGACCTCCGTTACAAGCAATCCAAGATGCTCGGCTTCAGGATAACCTTGAACACAGCGCTCAGGCACATGCCCGATACCAATCATGCCAACAGTCTTTGATAGTGTCGTTACGAAGGAAAACGATCACACGAACCTCCTTCGAAACATCTTGGAGCGGAATTCGCGCGCAGCCGCTGCAGTGCTTTCTTACCTTGTCCGCCGACCGCTTTCTGAAGTCGAGGCTGCTACTCTCCAGTTCAGCACGCAACACTCATTCGTTGGACCCAATGGCCGTGAGATTCCCGACATCTTGGTCGAAGGGCCAGGTTTTCATTGCCTGATTGAAGCGAAAGTCGACCCTTATCTTGAGCTGACTGAGGGGCAGCGAACTGGGTATCAGGCCTGTTTCCCAAAAGGCATGCGCGGCGACCTTTCGTTCTTGGTACCGAATGAGTGGCGGTACACGAGCAGTACGCGTCAAATCCATAAAGTTCTGCCAGACAACATCTCAGTCAACACATCGTATTGGCGGGACGTGATCCAACGGTTAGCTGAAGTATCGGCCTCGATGGATGATGCAATTCTCGACGAGGCGGTACGATTCTGGAAATGGCGGTTTCAACTCGAACCTATGACATCTCAGGAAAAACAATCCTTAAGCGACTGGTCCGAGGCGACCTACAGTGCAATTCGGAAGGTGGAGAAGACTCTCACCCAAGCAAAAGGGCTCTTCGACGCACGCGGATACGAAACCGAGCTTGAGACATCAGACACCTATTCGTACGGTTTCTATGTCAGGCGGGGCCGTTCGTACCTCCTCTGGGTTGGCATCTGGACAAAGGCGCCTACACCTCTCGCGTTCGGATTTCATTCCACAAAGCCGAGCTGGCTCAGACCTGAAGTTCTCCCCGAAGCCGCCTCAACGGCAAACGATCATCATTTGTGGCCGTTGAACCAAGACACTTGGGACGATCCCGAAGCAATCTTTCAAAGAGTTGCGTCTTTCTTAGCGTCCCACTGGGCTGAAATGAAGCAGCCGAGTTCGTTCACAGGCTCGGAATGATCACAAGTTCGTCCTTCCCGCAGTGTGCATTTTCGATGTCATTCTTCATTCTGAGAAGGGTTTCTTCTCCGAAAAAGCCCTCCGCATAATTCGTACTCAATCGGATGCGCTCCAAAGGAATCCTCATTTTCGCGGGCCGCTTATGAAGCTGTCTGAAGTATTCGTACGCCATCATGTCGGCCAACTGAAGGCCGAGCACTTGGTCAGGCTTCGCGCTCGCGAAGGCATTGAGACGAAAGCGATGGGGAAACGAGGGGTTCATGGCTAAAAGTGAGAAGAAGCGGCCGGCCATCCCGTCAAAGCCGGATCCCTTTTCGACGACAACAGAGAAAGAGTCTTCCTTCGGAAGAGTTTCCATGTGCTTTGCGATCATCGCCACACAGCTTTTGAAGCAGACAAACCAAGGGCTTCCCAACTTCCGTTGGCCTTCTGGGCTGATCACGCGGCGATAGATGTCGGCTCGCATTCCGCAGTTATAAGCGACAAGCTTTTTGCCCTGCTTACCAATGACATCTAGGAGTTCAGCGCTGTATCGATCCCGTTGAGGCTTCGGCCATCCAGCGTACTCCTCGGTAGCGTGGTTCAACGCAGTTGCGTGGAAACAATGCACCCCGTATCGGTCGTTGACCGCCGACCAGTCAGCTTCAATCTCTGACCAAGTGGGCCCGTCCGATAGAAAACCACTAATCGTGATTGAGTTGGGCATCTTCGGGTTGCCATCGAAACTTTCATCGCAACAAAAGCGGAACATCCTTCACCACCGGGCAAACTTGCAGACAGCGGGAAACCCCAAGTCTTTGCTAAAGATCGTCTTAAGGAGGCCTAGAGCCTCCAATATCTAAATCCGATGGGACTCGGGAAACGTCTTGTATCCTGTCTTCTCTTTGCCTTTTCGACAGGTAGAGGTGTAACTACTACCAACCGCTAGGCTTGGTAAATGTGCCCTTTCGATCCGTCAAGCTTTTCGGAAATTGGCAGGCTGCGAGATCACCTTGGCGGATTCGCTTGATAAAGGTGGCATATTGCCTCAGTTCCCGGCTGTGAAACTGGTGAGGATTGAGGAGACCAACCGGTAAACCAATCTCCTGAGCGACGATCCTTACTGGCTCGGCCAAGTCAGAGTCGTTGGTAACGAGGACGGCCACCTCAAATCGCCTTCCGTACGCATCTCGCAAGAGATGAGAAGCGAGGTTCACATCAGAACCCTTCTCTTCCGTCTTGTCGACCCAAACCTTCTGCGGCGGGTTGACGTTCGTCAAGTACATGGGCACGGAGTGCGTCGTGAACTGACCATATTTGATGTGAAGGTTTGGAAGGGTTTTCAGAGCGCGGATGTAGAGCCCTTGGTCATGGGCCGCTGTCGGATTGTAGGCGCGCGAACTGACTCGAGCAGTAAAGTAGTGAACTTCCTGGATCGTGTCGGACGGCAAGAGGGCTTGAGCGAGCTTCGCGAGGTCAAGCCACTTGTATGGCGTCCGCTTCAACGCACCATAATAGAGGTTGAAGCCATCGATGTAGAGGTTGACGATTGCCATTCTGAACCCCAGAACTCAACATTGCACACGGGTACGCGTCCCTGTAGAATTGTAAAAGAAACTCCCCCTGCTCCTTGGAGGGCAGGAAGCGAAGCCGGTCCGAGAGGACCGGCTTCAGTGTTTAGCAAACAAATAGTTGTACCAGGAAGAGAATACGTTCTTGAATCATCGAGACTCAGACATCGTTGATGCGTCAACCCGATCTCGCATGATGAGCGCAGTTCGTCGGACCGATACGCTCCCAGAGATGGCTATCCGAAGACTTTTGACTGATTCGGGCGTGCATTACCGGGTCAAGAACAAGCGTTTGCCGGGTTCTCCTGACATCGCAAATCGCAGTCAGCGATGGGCGATCTTTGTTAATGGATGTTTTTGGCACGGGCACAAGTTTTGCACGAAGACAAAGAGCGATAATCAGCCTCGAGTGCCTAAATCCCGCCCCGAATTTTGGTCAGCAAAGCTTCGAGCGAATCGGTCCCGAGATGCCCGGAAGAGCTGGGACCTTCGGCGACTTGGTTTTCGTGTGCTCATAGTCTGGGAGTGCGACCTTAAACGACCCGGGGCACTGGTCTCGCGCCTTCAGAGATTCACAATTCCCAGGCACGATCATGACTGAACGACGGCTCAAATCTGTAGGCCTGTTCTCCGGCATTGGGGGGTTCGAGGTTGGTCTTGAGAAGGCCGGCTTCGAAACAACCCTCATGTGCGAGATAGATCCAGCCGCCCAGGCCGTTCTTCGTCGAAGAATGCCGCATGTTGAGGTTCGAGATGACGTTCGGCAGATCGATCGTGTCCCTAAAGGAACAGACTTGCTCGTAGCGGGCTTTCCTTGCCAAGATCTTTCGCAGGTGGGTAGAGCGCGCGGCATTGCAGGCGACAAATCAGGCATCGTCGACCACGTATTTCGCATCCTTCAAGCGCGGCGCACCCAATGGGTGCTGTTGGAAAACGTCCCGTTTATGCTGCAACTTCATAAGGGCGCGGCAATGAAGCATATCACCGGAAAGCTTGAGAGGCTCGGGTACTCATGGGCATATAGAACGGTCGACACGCGATCATTCGGTCTTCCGCAGCGAAGGGAGAGAGTTTTCCTCCTCGCTAGCTTGGATCACGTACCTTGGAATCGCCTGTTTCAAACAAATGCAAATTTAGTTCCCCAAGTCGATATCACACCACCATGCGGCTTCTATTGGACAGAAGGCAACCGAGGCATCGGTTGGGCTGCGAATGCAATACCTACTCTTAAGGGAGGCTCTGCTTGGGGGATACCATCGGCCCCGGCAATCTGGCTGCCCGATCATTCTTTTGTCACACCTGACATTCGAGATGCTGAGCGACTTCAAGGCTTCAAGGCAGATTGGACAAAGCCTGCAGAATCGGTATCCCGCCCGGGACACCGCTGGAGGTTAGTGGGAAACGCCGTAACCTGCAAGGTGTCTGAGTGGGTCGGAAGCACACTGCTGATTCCAGATAAACAGCCACCCGAGCTTGAGGAGCTTAGGCCATCCGCATCTTGGCCCGCTGCCGCAGCCGGCGAAAATGGACAACGATACCGTGTGCTGGATGCGACAAAGTTTCCAGTCGCAAAAACATCTGTTTCTATAGAAAGCTTCCTGCGCTACGAACCCCGATTCCTGTCACATCGCGCGGCGTCGGGATTTCTCTCCCGCCTTGAAGTAAGCGGCCTTCGATATCCTCCAGCATTCGCCAAGGCATTGCGCTCACACATTAGGAAGTTCAAGTAGAGGACTTCAACACTAGCCGCTCCAGGCCCGTCGTAGCCGCTCCCTTTCTGTTACCTGTCGACGAGATAGTTCGAAAGTATCAGTGAATTTCGGTGACCGCCCGAGCTCATTGATCGCATCGTTGAGGATGCCGATAGGTGTTTCCAGGTTCCACAACGGGTGTACGACGAGATTCCATTCCGCGCCAGTGCGGTCGAGACGAAAAGCAGTCATCTCCCCGTCACGACCTAACTTCCGAACCTCTCCGTTCCCGCCGTAATTTGTGACCAAGTCTGTTGCGTATCGGTGCGCCAGCTCCGGCCAGTCACACAATGACGGGCTTTCCGCAAATTTGCCATCCAATCCACACCTAAACGAGGCGCGATCAATTGCTTCGAGAAATGAAAGTCCCAATCTCCAATCGAGCAATCCGTGATAAGGCTGATTACCGTACCGCTGAAGACACAAGTAGCACGATTGGTCGCACTGCGCGGCGTGATCGATGTTGTCCTTTAGCATGCGGTAGGTTCGGAGCGGAAAAGCTTCAGGTTCGGAGACAATCGACCTCACGAGTCTCGCCGCAGTCGAAATCCCCTTCGAATCCAAGAGTGCCAGCCGCTCGCAGAGGCCCGAACCATTGACCAGGTGATCTGCGATTTGCAAAACAGGGACGCGAATTCCTTTCGAAGCATGAATTCTTGGATCGATAAGGTCAAACTCATCCGGATCGACATCAAGCTCCAAAGAAGCGCGGTGGACGAATATGAATGTCGCTGAGACTGCTGCAGCTCTCACCGACGTAATCCTGTTCGCCAAGAGCGCAGGGCCGTTCGTAGGAAGTGAACCGCTGACTCGGTCGATCCAAAGCCCTGGAGGGACGACAGAAGCTCCGATGAACAAAGAGTCGGTTGTTTTTGGTGCGGCGATCCAAATGCCCTCAGCGGAGGTCCCGGTTAAGTCAGGCTGGGGTTGTAAACGTCGAATTTCTGGAGCGCACTCTTTTGTTATCGCCTGTTGCTCGAGCCTGGTTGAATCAAGACCGGGAATCGAGTGGCT
Organism: Edaphobacter lichenicola; assembly: GCF_014201315.1. Taxonomy (NCBI): domain Bacteria; kingdom Pseudomonadati; phylum Acidobacteriota; class Terriglobia; order Terriglobales; family Acidobacteriaceae; genus Tunturiibacter; species Tunturiibacter empetritectus. The sequence goes on along the minus strand of NZ_JACHDY010000010.1, from coordinate 16,391 downwards.
ATACGAGTCGACAGAGAATCCCAATGCAGAGACGTTTCCATTGTCATCCGTAATTTCTGGACCCCGATTAAGTCTGTAGGTCCGACTCTGCGGAAGAAATGCCAAGCTCAGGTTGAAGTCATCTGGTGTTGGCGAAAGATCAAAAGTTCTTGATTCTGCGGTGATCGAGCGATTGCGCGAGCCAAACCGGTCATTCTCACGTATGAGTCTCGGATTCAAATCAGTGCGAAAACCAGAGGGCGTGCGACATTCTCCTGCTCCTGCTGAGTCCAGCAACGTCGAGCAGGTTGTGCAACTCTCATTCTCAGGTTTGTCCTCAAAACGATGCCAGCTTCCGCACGCCACGCAACGCAGCAACCAAAAGGGGCTACTAAACGCCGGACTGTAAGGGGTGAGGGACTGTTGAGTACCTCTTCTACCAGGAGTGAATCTTTCGGCAAGGTGACCGGTGAAACCGATTGGTCTATGCTGCTGCTTGTCCTTAACTATGACTCCACCTGGAGCAAATTCAAAAATAGCGAAATCGAGGTCACGATCAATCTTGGTCCATTCAAATTGATGGTCATCCTCAATCCTCACGGCCTCGGTATACAAATTTCTCACACGCGTTGGCATTCCAAACATCGGCAGCCTGCCGGCCTCGGCGAGCATGTGGGCCAAGCCGTCTTCGCCGCCACCCCCGACGAGATCACGAGAATTTCGGATGTCCTCGATTAGATCGGATGGGTCCAAGTCTTCAAGCAAAGTTTGAACGGAAATGTCAGAGTCCAATGCAAGTACAGCCGCAAAGCGGTCTCGCGCGACCTCCGTCTTCAAGAGCGCTCCTTTCAAACGCTCCTCCCAGTCCTGCGTTGCGTCGAAGTAAATGTTGCTCGGGATGTACTCACCGTGAATATCAGGCGAAGAATCATCCCCTGGATACCGTTGCCCCGCAGCCCTACATTCCGACCTGAGAGTGTCGAATGCGGATGCCAACCAGGCCTTTCGCAACAGCCTGCGCGGGATGATTACCTGTTTCTTGGTGAGAAATGGCGGCGGTGGCGGGTCTCCGGTAATCCGTTCCGGATTGCGATAGTAGTAGAGGTCATGGCTTTTGCTCCTACAAACGGTCATCACCATCGAAAATGCCTGGCCGCGTCGGCCAGCGCGTCCCACCCGTTGTTGGTAGTTGAATCTCTGCGGAGGCATATTGGCCTGAAACACGGCTTGCAGCGGACCGATGTCGATTCCCACTTCCATAGTGGTTGTCACAGCCAACAGATCAATCAGCTTTGCGTTTTCCTCCAAACTGGATGGAGCGTCAAAGATTATCCCCCGGAATCTACGTTGTCTTTCGGCTGGGTCATCTGTTTGCCCGGTCAACTCCTCGCACCGGACTCGGAATGGAGGTTCACCTCGACCGATCCGCTTTCCAAGAAAGTTCCGTCGACGGACATCTTCGCAAACGAGATCAGGCAGTTCGTTGAGCGGTTCGTAGCAACGGGTGCATACACCACCGCCCCGGTGCAAATGAATTCTTCCGCATCGAACGCACTTCCAACAGGGAGAATCTTGCAATGGCACCATAATATTGAGTTTTCCAGTATGTATGATTCCGCCGGAATGCCTCTGTGCGTCAAGAATATTTAGAACTCGAGTGAGTTCCTGGACCGCCATTTGATCGCTGCCCGTGCAAGCTTGTGCATAGCGAAAGATTCGATCAGATTTGCCGATATCATTCGCGTCCGCCCAGTCCTTCGGCCGGTCGTCAAATTGGCTTTCATTCACTCGATAGGAATCCCCCAGGACCCGCATATAGGCGGCGATTTTATTTTGTTCTTTTAGATCCGCGACGCAGGACAACGGAACCGTCGGATACCCCCACCCTGTTTCTTCGATAGAAAAATAAGTCTTGTTGAAAATGGTCTGAGATATTGACTCAAGAGCTTCTCCCACCAACTCACGCCGCGCTTCATCAATTTGTGTCCTGCGCTGCATATCGTCACGCCAGTCAAGCGTGGTACCCGTTAATTCAAACAGCTCGAACCACGCAAGGTTTTCGCTACCGACCCTAAAGCGCCGCATGCCTGTTCCATCTACCGGATGCACTCCCAGATTTGCAAAGTGACACAAGTACGGTCGGAGTCCATTTCGTTCAGGAGAGACACCTTGAAATCCCGCTTCGTCCAACGTCTCAACCACCTCTGAAATGGAGATCGACGAATCATTGGCGGCCTTCAGCTGGACGGTTAACTTCTTGATTGCTGAACCTAGCTCATCGAATTTTGGGTCATCGTAAGAAGCTTCGGCATACGCTTTGCGCGTAACGTCGAGGTCCCGAGCAAGAGTATCTGCACCGGGTCGAGACTGTGCAACCTCCACAATAGTGTCGATCAATATCTGACGAACAGAGTCTTCATGGTGTCGCCTCTCGATATCTAGTGCCGCCTTTGCTGCATCTTGACGGCTATCAGAGAATGAAACCAATTTGGGATTCTCAGAGGTTTTTCTCAGCACTTCAAAGACTTCAGTGGCGAGCAATTGAGTCGTCTTCGCGAAACCGGTACGAAAATTTCGCAGCGGAGAAAGCCTATAACCCCGTTTTCTTCTTTCATAGCTGATGCCACAGGCGGGACACGCATACGGCACGCACGACCCAGGATCTCTGTTCGTTCGGCCGTGGCGGTCCTGAGTGCCGCTACGGTCGAACAAATAGCCATGAACATGGTCTGGAGCGCTCCAAGGATCGTAGCGATTCGTAGCAACCCTAACGACACCACTGGCAGGGTCAAGACTAGCCTTCGTCCAAGTTCCGTTTCCGGCATTCGACGAGATATTCAATTGAGGCGTTTGTGACGACGGCCAGAAGACCCCAAAGACTTTTGCTGACAACTCCTCGAAAAGCTGTGAGGAAGCGGCATCAGGCAACCCATCTAGATCAGGGTCTATTGGAAGCAGTTCACAGTATGACGTCCCCTTCCTCTCTCCCTTCATTCCCGCAAAGAAGAGCTCCCCACAGCACTCGCAGTAGATCAGCTCTAGGAGTCGACGTTTGCCATCCAACATGTCGACGAAACGCAGGCCGCGCTCAACAGACAAGGGGCCTACAAGCGCTTGAGAACCTGCTGGTTTAGAAGAGTCCAGCATTGCGGGCGCAAACAGACCCTCAATACTCCGATAGAAGAAATGAATCCGAAATGCCGAGGTTTTTGGACTTGCGTGAGATGGAAACCATTCAGAGTACCGATCCCCACAACCCCGAATAACCAAGAGAGCTCTCACCGCCTCAATCGCCGTCGAATCCATTGTCGAAAACAGGCGTTTAGCGATTTGGGAAACAGTTTGGGGCTTTCGGAGACCGTCAGCACTGCAAGCTTCCTCAAGAACAAATCCGGCTTGCTCAATACACTCGCGTACCGACCGAGGAAGAGACTCAGACTGAGCGGACGGCATCAGACTCTTATGAACAGCCTGCCACAACAATTCATTTTCACTAGGGTGCTGTGGATCGGCCAGCCCGTCTTCCGGCGACACCGTCACGCGTAACAATTCACAAAGTGGAGACTTGTCTGAGAGTGAACTGACACTCTCAAGTGGAAGGGGGCTTCCCTCAACAATGGCGCCCCGCCATAGATCCTTTGTTCGTTCGGCTTTTTGGTCTGCCTGTTCCCATGTCCCGTTCGATCCAAAAAAGTCCCACAGATACTGAAGGCTTAATTCTCCCAGTTCTCCGCTCATCGGCATAGATGCACTTGATGCCAATATATGAAGCTTATGCCTATGGGATGGATCGTTTAGGCCAAGACGTTCGATCAAGAGCCGAAGGAGAAGGCTAACCTCCGTGCCGGCCGATCCTCGCTGTAAATGCAACTCGTCCAGAACGAGATAAAAATATGAATCGTCGTTCGACATCAACCATTCGCGGGTCTTCGCAAAAATCGAGGCGTCAACCTCTCGAGCCAGCATGGCGCTCAACATGCTGGTATTCGTGATCAGAATGTCAGGCGGATGCTCCTGCATATCCCACCGCGATGTCATCTCATTACCATCAACAGAGGGAAACAAATATCTTGCATCTGTTGATGCGTTCTGATGCGCGCGTGCCGCTGTCTGTGTCTTCTGCAATAGACATGACGAACGGAACAGCTGCTTGAGTTTCCGATCTCTCCGTTCGAACTCTTCAGGTCCGGCATCGGGACTGAAATGATGTCCCGTGATCGGAGTGGCAGAGGTGTATTTGCCAAGGAAGATGCGATTGTCGTTGAAAGTTTCGGACATCAAGAGTCGGGCGGCATCAGAGTCTAGAGCCTTCCGTAACCGCGCGAGTTGATCTTCGACCAAAGCATTCATGGGATAAAGGATCAGCGAACGAACCGCTGCAGCACGCGATTCCCCGTTTCTTTGGGGGACGAATGGAGTCGCATTCTGATTGCGGCGCGTGGGTCGATTCGGCAGATCGGTGTATTTATCTAACGGATCACCGTCGTCATTCTGCCACCATCTGTGTTGCAGAAAACCTTCCTCAGGGGCGCGCCAGCTCCGGGCCTCCTTCGCCAGGCGAGCGAAAATTGGTAGAAGGAACGATTCAGTCTTTCCCGACCCCGTTCCTGAGGTGACAATCCCAGGCCTTCCCCTTTGAATGCCTCGACTCATCATCTCGACTTGATGGGCAAAAGGTTTATATGAAGACTTAGGCTTGCCGTGCTCCTCGCCGACAGCATCGAAAAGACCACAGAGCACCAGTCTCACGAAAGCATCGCGTTCTTTTGCATTCAGACCCGGCAAGCGCGGATCATCGTCACTGGCATTGATCAAATCTTCCAGAGCGAAGCTTGCGTTTGAATAGCGCGCTAGCGGTTCAATTATGGGTTCGGCACAAAGAGCTCTGGTCTCTTCGAGAAGCCGCCGCCGAGCGATTGATACCTCAGGATCGCGAATGTAAAAAGCAGTGTCGAGGTAGCTTATGTAAAAATCCCGAATCCGGGCAAATGCTCCAAGCGGATCCAACATGAAACCAACCTCCAACGTGCGTCATACGTTTTGTGGGACCGAATTGTCCAGAATTCCGATGATGTCTACGATGTCGCTATCTACTTCGGATAATTCGACAGGAGCGCCCGCCAGAAGTGCTCGGGAATCCTTGTGGGATGTGACGAGCGCCGGTATTACCGCCGAACGGGTAAAAATGCGAAGCTTTTCCTGATCTGTTATTTCGGCAAGATTAACCTCCAAGCCGAAAGCGAGCGCTGCTAACGATCTTTCATACGAAGAACTGGAGCCCATCTTCGCGCATACATACTTCGCTAGAGTTTGCAGCGGTCCGTTGGCGTTCGAACGGTCTGCGTCTATCCATTGCTGCCACTCTGACAGGGTGACTCCTGTAAGCGACCCAGTATTGCTTTCCTTCACAGCGGGCCCCCTGCGTGTCGGACTGACTAGGTTGCAGTAGCGCCACAAACGCTGAGAACGTGGCATCGATAATGAACTAGGAGTAAAGGTACCAGCGACCAGGACATTTGAAGGCCAAGGACCAAGACGCGTGTTTGTGACCTGAGGACCCTGACTTGACGGTCGATGCCGAGTTCCATCCGACAGGTCTCCCAAGAGTGGTAGAAGGACGTTGTCGATCTGGCACAAATTAACTCCCTCAAAAACTACCGAGGCCAACTGTCCATCGCTCTCAGCTCTTCTTAGAAAGCTTTCGAGAGTTCCCGAACCTGTTCTTGAGCGTCCCATTGTGCTGAGAAGATCGGAAATTTCGCCAGTGGTAGGAGAGATAGAGGAAACGAAATTTTCTCCGCCCGTAAGAGTGTCGCAGACACACTCAAGGCAATCCATCGCGAGGTCGCCATGAAGAATGGGCACGAAACCAGCCGCCCAAGAAGATAAGAGCGTCGCTGCCGCAGAGCTGTTTAGGCCGCGTCCAATAAAACGCTCGTTCAGTACTTGGAGCAACTCCGTGGAGCAGATGCTCTCAGATGTTCTTCCTCGCTCGCCCCAGCTAGATTTGTCAGATGCGGACTTCACCTCTCTTCCGATCGCTGCCTTGATGAGTGCGACGTTGCCCAGGAATGTGGCGGCGTTCTCCTCCGCTTTGAGAAACGTTTCCGCGATAGACAAGTCGAAGTCTGACTGAACCTGCACGAGTCGCAGTTCGTCTGACGATAGCCTCTCTTTGAGTGCTGCTGAGGCCTGTGCAAGTTCTGCATTAGCCCTGACTAGTTCTTGCTGTTTGACCAGTAATCCCTCGATCTGCGCCTGCTCTTCAGCCACGGCACGAAGCCGTGCTGCCTCTTTCTCTCGTTCGATGGCATCTGCGATATCGGGTATCGCAAGCAACGACGATAGCCCGTCCTCTTGCAGCGAGATATGCTCACCTAAAGCCGCGGCCACCCTCGTGAGTCTCCTCAATCTCTGCTGGCGAGATTTGTTGAGAGGAAGGGTTTCGAGAATATTGCAAAACGAAGAGATTTGCTTCTCGGTCAGTTTCGCTCTAGCGATAACGTCCGAACCGATGTCGCGACTCTCGCGTAACATGCGCTTGACGAACAGCACATCGTTCGAAAGATCAAAATCTCCAATCTTGACGAGTGAAAACCTTGGGGGCATGAACACATGATTCGTCCAGTTGGTCACCTCAAGGTGGTTCGGCATCTCAGATAGTTGAGTAGGCGTCTCCCTTGCCTCAAGAAATAGGCGATCTTCTCGCACGACAAGCTCCATTGGCCCGATGAGCGCGCCGTCGCCACATCTAAAGATCAGGTTGCGCGTTGCGCAACGATCTGCAGCTATACCTTCTTTCGTCAGACAGAGACGCACATCTTCTGGCTCAGCAAGGTGATGAAAATCGATCAGCTCGATCGCCGGCGTCGCTGGTGTTCGCACGAAATATCGGTCGTGTGAGTCTTTGGCTGGATCGTATGTGCCAGATTCCTCGGTTTGGAATGTCCAAGCCTTAAACTGTTCAGACTCCGCCGGCGGCTGCCACCAGCCCAACATCCCTGAATTTGGAAACTCCATTTCCAGTGCAATCCATTTGGTTCTGTCCGGCGATGCCTGGAAGAGTGGACGCACCTTAACGGGCGGATTTGTCCTGTATAAGCTCCTCTCTGCAATACCCAAGAATGTGCCGCTCAATTGTTGTTCCTTTCTGCAAGCGTCCGCGCAAAAGCATATAGTTCCGGAAGCGCGGATTGACTGACTAGGCCCCCAACACGTCTTTCGTCAAGTCCAGTCAAATCGAGAAGCTGACGGCGAAGTGGTTCAGGTACGAATTGTTTGGGTCCGCCCCTCCCGCGCAACAGGAGGTTCAACCGTTCCTCCTCAACGCGTCCTATCGGTGACAGAGACGGGGTCGCAAAACCGAGAGCTGCGAGGATACCCTGCCTGACTCTATGCGTCGGAAGCACATACCGATAGCTCGATCTCCCATCAATGGGTCCTGACAGCTGCGGTCCGTTCAATCCGATACTTCGTGCTAGCGGAAGAGGCAGGTATATATTGCCGCCCGAACAAATGACACTGTCATTTCCTTCTTCTTCAAATGGAGAAAGTCCCGCTAGGGCATATGCGGACAGAACTGCCCACACCCTAGAGCGCGTCCATAGCAATAGTTCACCGTCGCGGAAAACTTTGAATCTGTCAGGCCCATCCTCCCTCCTGCACCAACTGAGGGAAATTTGATTCAGCTCTGTAAGCCGGGCAGGGTCCCGAAAATAGCGGTTAGTCCAGTCCCAGTTTTTCAAGTAGAGCCAATTGTCGTCAGTCGCCGGAGGGCGTGAAGTGGCCAGTTCTCGAATTGTAGGGCCACTATAACTCGAAGGTTGGATCAACGTGGGTCGATCTAACCCAAGTTCCGTCGTAATGAGTTCGACCGTTTCTATATCCGGGACTATGCACTCAAGCATGGGCGGGACGTAAGAAGAACTGCTTGACTTTGCATTCACGAGAAAGCCACCGGAACCGCAATACTCCTCAAACCTGTTCGATACATGGAGAGGAACCAAGCCCGTTAGCGATGTGCAAAGACCGCCACCTTGTTTTCGAAATGCCAAGCGCGGAACATTTCCAAAATAGACACGAGCACGCCAACGCGCATCGGTCAGCACTTCCAGATATCCGGCTTCCACCCAGGAGCGGATAACAGCCCAGACTTGAGGTCCAGAAATCTGGAGCCTAGACTCGAACAGCTTGATGAGCTTTCCTTCCGGGATGCCACGACGGCTCTCTAGTAAGCTAGCCAACTCAAGAACTAAATATTGAGTTGAAGGTTGACAGCAAGTGACGGAAGTCCGAATGCCTGTATCGTGCCCTATCTTGGCCAAAGAAGCCGGGTTCACGTTCTGGAGTTTCGTCGCTGCTGCAGCGGTAATGAGGTCTACTTCAAGGCTTTCAACGAGCCAACGATCCTTGTCGATCGGGGGACGATACTGTGTCGAGAATGATCCTTCGACGAACGATACGAGTCTTTCAGCGATTATCAGACCCATCTGATATGCGCAGACTCTCTGGGTACCGATCAATGATGGCGACTCGATTACGGCCCCTAGCAGCCACCCGTCGTCCTCTTGATCCCGCACCAAATCCTTCGAAGATCCGTCTGAAAATTGGAGTTCGCATCTGTCTGATCCGTCGACGTGGAAAGTTGGTAGGCAACTTTGCACTGCAAGATAACTACTGCCGATCCTTACTCCATCCCTTATCACCACTCTCACTGGGGACAAGACAGGCCGTAAACAATCGACTGCTGCGAGCGACGGATAGAGCCTTACCTCCTTTCCACGTAGTGCCTCTGCGGAGATCTCCCTCCATTCCGTCCAGCCTTGATAGATTGAACGGGACGTCTGATGAGACAAGTTGCTGTTGCGCAATGCCAAGCGCAGATCTTGATTCGGAGTCTGAGAAAGCAACGCCTTCAATCTGCCTGCGGTGGGCAGTGTTTTGGCTTGAACACTGAGGCGGTCATCTTCCTCTTCAAAGAGCAGGAAGCCAGCGGCTATCGACTTGCAAATGGGCTCCAGTGCTTCCCGCGTAAGAGGCTCATCAAGACCAAGGATAAGATCAAGACAGGACGCGAGGGGAGACTCTCCATTTCCGCAATTGACGATGTACGGATATGCGCCGGATTCGCTTTTCGAACTCGGAATCGTTCGCAATGATGCGCCCGAGAATGGACGGTCGCTGCAAAGGGTCAACCAGAAGTGCCCGTCCTCATCTTCAAGCTCAAGCCGAAGCTTCGGGTTATTTTCGATCTCCGATTTGCTGCCACCTGATAGCGAGACGGCGCGAACGAGGTTCCAAAAAGTACTTTGAATAAGAGCACTGTCGGGCAGGTGTTTTCGCGACAATGTGAATGCGGTGTACAAGTCCTGAAATTCAGGACTGAATTTGCCAAAACTTCCAGCGATTGCCTTCAGTACTTTTTGAACTTCCAGCTCACGTCCATAGCAATCCAGATCGCTGAGAAGGCTACGCAACGCATCTTGATCGCGCCTTGATGGAACAGAGAGTCGCAGCGAATAGCCTATCTGGGAGTACCTGCCGGATTCTGGAATATCAGGAAGGATGAGACGATTGACCTGTTTGCCTCCCAGCAGTTCTTGCGAAGATGTCCATAACTCCAATTTCTGCCAGAGCACTCTCAAAGCGTAGAGGTTGTTATGGCGGCCTCCGCCCATAACTGCTGTGAGTCGCTTGCGAAAGTCCCCAAGATCCCGAAGTTCTTCCGCTAGATCGTTCACAACCATGCACGTCAAAAGCAGGTGTGAAAGGTAAAACGGAACAGCCACCTGCTGGCGCTTCCAGATGTTGTGCTTATGCATCGCATCAGTTGCGAAACTCCGACCTTGCAGGCCGTTCTTTATACATGTGACGAACGCGCCTCGAGTTCGCTCGGCCTCTTCGCGGCCAAGTCCGATTCCGATCGCAAGTTCTTCGCCGCTAACGGGGAGACGGGAGACGGGCGATCGGGAACTTTGGCTCCGAGCTGTGAAGTAATGAGCATAAAGACGCTCATTCCACTGGCTTAGGCTCAGTGCTGCGGGGTCGACCCGTACGATTTCCTGAACTTCGATAGACATCGAACTCAACGTTCCGGACGGGCCGCTCTGGCGGCTCGATCCATACTCAAATGTCTGAAAGAAGAAGGATAACAAAACTCCACGAGCGGAGTGCCGGGGGCCACTTCGAGATGATTCCAAGCCTAAATTGACCTTTATGGGCAGAACTTCACTTAAGCCTGGAACGCTCTGGGGGGAAGGTGCAGGAGGAGGAACTCGACTCCTGCCGCGTAAACCGGCGAGCGGGGGCCGGCAGCGGGATGAGGGTGCAGGTGCGACTTGAAGTCGTTTGAATGATTGTTCAACACGGGAGGATTCGTGGAGCTGAACCTGCGGTTCCGTCCGCAGTAGCCTATCGGCATCGGCGTAGCTGGTAACGGCTGGGTCGAGAGCTGCCGAGAAAACGGCCCTCCGTCGTGAGACAGAGGAGCCCCGCGAGGGGCGATCTCACACTGCCAGCGTCACGGCGGTGGGAGGGCCAGGCTGAATGATATGTCCAACACATGTGAACTGCCGTAGGCATCGTCAACATCAAAGAGCCAAAGACGCTGACAGGCTCTAGCCAAAAGGCAACGCAGCCGGATGCTCCCACCTGCACTGGGACACACGGACAAATAGGCTGCCGGTGTGCAGGCAGGGACTACGTCATTCGTGTCGTTCAAACGGAACAAGGTAAGCCCGATGCACTGCCCTCTCAAGGGCAGGCGTCACCGTAAGGTGCGCTGTTGGTGCAGCGGGTAGAGGAGGCTGGAGAAAGCGAACGCCGCTCTGTAATGGAGCGGATAGGAGTTGCGACATCACTCCGTGCGAAAGCAGGCAGACTTCCAGCGGGTCATGGTTGACGAAAGAGCTTACAGAATCTTCGTAGGAGGAAATGCAAATGAACGTGGAGCAATCTATGTGTGCAGCCTCCGACCCTGCGGCGCAATGGGAACAGGTCAACTGGTCTCGATGCGAACACATGGTCAGGAGACTGCAGGCGCGTATCGTCAAGGCAACACAGGAAGGCCGTCACAACAAGGTGAGAGCCTTGCAGTGGCTGCTGACCCACTCGTTCTCTGGCCGAGCAATGGCCGTGAAGCGAGTGACACACAACAAGGGTAAGAACACGCCGGGCGTAGACAGAGCAATCTGGAGCACACCGGCATCCAGATATAAGGCCATCGACACGTTGCGGCGTCGTGGGTATCAGCCACAGCCGTTGCGACGCGTCTATATCCCGAAGGCCAATGGGAAGCAGAGGCCGCTTGGAATCCCCACGATGAAGGATCGCGCGATGCAGGCGTTATACCTGCTTGCACTGCTCCCCGTCGCGGAGACAACAGCCGATCTTAACTCCTATGGTTTTCGACCGGAACGCTCGACCGCTGATGCCATCGAGCAATGCTTTAATGTTGTGGGTATGCGAAACAGTGCCCAATGGGTGCTGGAGGGAGACATCCGTGGCTGCTTCGACAATATAAGCCACGCATGGATGCTCGATCACATCCCCACCGACAAAGACGTGTTGCGGAAATGGCTGAAAGCGGGGTTCATGGAAGACCGCAAACTGTTCGCTACGGAGGCAGGTACACCACAGGGCGGCATCATCTCGCCTACGCTGGCGAACCTGACACTCGATGGACTGGAGCACCTTCTCAAGCAAACCTTCCGCAATAAGAAGGTCGGCGGGAAGATGCACAATCCGAAGGTGAACTTCGTACGCTATGCCGATGACTTCATCATCACCGGAAGCTCGAAAGAGCTGCTGGAGAATGAGGTCAAGCCAATGGTCGAGCGCTTCCTGCTCGAACGTGGCTTGCAGCTCTCACCTGAGAAAACCTGCATCACGCATATCGAAAACGGCTTCGACTTCCTTGGGCAGAACCTGCGGCGACATGGCAAGAAGGTTCTGACGACACCCTCGAAGAAGAACATGCACGCCTTCTTGGAGAAGGTGCGCGGTGCAATCAAAAGAAACAGCACCGCGAATCAGGCCAACCTGATAGGGATACTCAACCCGGTCATCCGCGGATGGGCAAACTATCATCGCCATATCGTAGCGTCGTCGGCGTTCCAAAGAGCGGAGATGGTCATCTGGCGTTCACTCTGGCGTTGGGCAAAGCATCGCCACTGGAAGAAGCCGACCGCCTGGATCGCAAACAGATACTGGCATCGGCTCGGAAATGGCAGGCACATGTTCGCTGTGATGGCTGGCGGCAATGTACGGCGTTCGCGCGCGATGGTCGCTTGGCTGGTCAATCCCGCCAAAACGCCCATCTGGCGACACGTCAAGGTGAAGTCGAACGCTAACCCGTTCGATCAGAACTGGCGCGGCTACTTCGAGACTCGTAAGAGCCTCAAGAGAGCCAGCAGCAATCGCTGACGCCTGTGTGTTGTGACCGGCTCCGCTTCATGCGGGGCTTATCCAAGGCTTGAGCCGGATGACGGGAAACTGTCATGTCCGGTTCTTAGGGGAGGCAGCGGCAGAGATGCCGCTGTCTTACCCGACGGAGAAACCAAAGCGGGTTCGCCCTGCCGCGATTTATCGCGTCGAATAGAAGCGGAGAGGCCGCAGATTCGCGGCCTCCCTGCTCCGCTGCCCTAAGCGGCCTTCTTCGCCTTTGCGACGACCTTCGCCGCAGGTTTCGGCGCCTTCTTGGCTTTCTCTTTCGCCGAAAACTCCTGCTTCACCTTGAGGGCGATGGCGTCGGTGTCTATTTTGTAGACCGCCGCCGCATCCCGCAAGACTGTTGCGCTGTTGCCACGGGAGGCGGCAAGAATAATGGTTAATTCGACCATGACGCTCCCCAGCTTGCTCTCTTCCACACGACGCAGGTACGCGGTGAAGAGCTTGACAATCGAGTCGCCTTCCTTCGCGGGCTTGATGCCGTGTTGACGAGCAAGACCGGCAAGATGGTTGTCGTTCAACATCGCCGCCAGACGTTCTGCCACAAACAGCAGGTCACGCTTCATCAACCGCACCGGAACGGCTGCGGTGATAGCCGTAAGCGTCCTGACGCTCGTGGTGTAGCCGATGGCCTGTTCGCGCCGCTCCTTCTCTTGCTGCGCTTTGAACGAAGCATCAACGTTCGGCTGCTGCTGCTTCTTGGGGTGATGGATGGGGCAAGCGGGATTGGCGCAGACTTTGTGGACTTCACCCTTGCCGTCGCCATCTGCGATGATGGCCTCGGTGGTGAACTTGCACGTCTTGAACTGAGGCCGTTGCGCCTGTTCCTTATCTTTCGGCTTCTCCGACGCGATGGCGACGTACTTGCCGCGCGGAACGATGGCACTTCCCTCCTGCGGCTTGGTGTAGCCTGTGCTGATTTGCACGAGCTTGGGTTTGGCGGCGATGGTGTTGGCCACATGCGCGTCCACCTTCGCCTGATAGCAGCTTGGGTCGGTGCAAGCGTCCTGCTTGCCGAGGTCGGAAAAGAGAAGCTTATTGTGCCCCGTCCGTTTCGGACAGTCCACACAACTCCCCGCGATGGCGACGAGATGCGCGTCCTTCTTATCGAACGGAGCATCTTTGAGGACGAGCAAGATGTTTTGCTCAATCCACGTTTGCAAGTTGCGGACGGGGAGAAGAATGCGCTTGGCCTTCCGGTCGCTCGATGCACTCCAGTCCTCGCGGAAGCAAGCCTTAAGAGCTTCTTCCTGCTTGTCGAGCGGCAGCTTCGCCAATAGCAGCGCATGTCCGACGCCGATCTCCTCGCGGTAGAACTCCTCCACGACAACCTCAGCAAGTTCGGTCAACTTCAAGCGGGTGGCGACGTAGGCGGGTGGTTTGCCGATCTTCGCCGCAATCTGCTCGATGCTGTACGTAGGCTCCTCCAGGTCGAGAAGCCCTTTGAAGCTCCGCGCTTCCTCCAGCGGATGCACGTCGCGCCGCTGGAGGTTTTCGACAAGTTGCGCCTCCATTACCTGCGCGTCGGTCATATCGCGGATTTCGACGGGAACGATTTCTTTCCCGGCAATCTGTGCGGCGCGAAAACGCTGCGCTCCGAAGACGATCTCATAGCGTTGGTCTTTGGGTCGGACAAGCAAGGAAGCGAGAACACCCTGCGACTGGATGCTGCTGGCAAGTCCTTTCAGGAATCCTTCATCGAAGTTCCGACGCGGATTAGTTGGCGATTCGGTCAACATGGCGATGGGAAGCTCACGCGGTACGTTGTTGGCAATTTCGGTATTCATAGTGATGTGCTCCTTTCGAGCGGTTGCACTGCATTGAGTGGTGGAGCGGTCGCGCTGCCGTATCCGCTCCAAGGGAGCGGACTAGCCACGAATGCACTTGTCCGTGAACACTTCGGCGAAGCCTTGGGAGCGCAGGTTTTTGTCCCACAGCTTCGCAAACTCCTCGTGCTGTCGGTGTAATTCAGAGTGATAGGCGTAGTGACCGTCCGTGATAAAGCGAGACCACTGCTCCACACCCGCATAGTCATTGCGGAAATAGAAGGGATTGAGGTGCGCCCCTCCTGCTAGGCCAAACTCGAAACACATTTCCGGGTCCCGCATAGCATCGCCGTTCTGTTCGCCGTAGTGACAGACAGAAATTGCGGGAAGCCCGCACGGGCCGGATTCGTCGGTCGCCTCAATGACCAACTCCATAAAAGGCGGGTTCTCGATCTTGAGGTAAAGGCCGTGGTGCCAACCTCCGGCCTTCTGGATGATTGCGAGGATGGTCTTCATCACGCCACCCTCGCTAGTTCTGCATCGGGCATCTCCGCCTGTTCTTGGGTTGGCGGCTGCAATGCGGCAAGGATGACGGCTGAGGCTTGCTGGATGACTTCAAGGCTCTCAATCAAGAGCGACGCATTGCCGTGGTAAAGCTGGATGTAGTCCGCTGACGCGCTTCCAGTCTGCAACCCAACGGCCTTCCCCACCACGAACGCGATGGCTTCGGCCTCGGTCTCTTTCACCACCTTGGTTGTGGTGGTGCGGCGTTCGGCCTTGTGCAAGAGTTCATGCCCTAACTCGTGAACGAGCGTGGAGAACTCTTCGGCTTTCGACTGTCCGGGGAGGATGGCGATGCGTCCGCCATAACTCACACCAAGCGCGGGGGCGATGTTTTCGGTAAAGACAAGCTCGATTCCTTGCTTCTCGATATACGAAACAAGACGGTCGCGGTTCGCTCCAACGTCGCCGGAAATCTCGCGCATGGCGGGAAGCTCTGCGCCGTCGGTCTGTTCCACATCGAAAACGTAGGCGTTGCGGAAGCCGACGAGAACGCGGGTATTCTGTTTGGTGATGTCCTTCTCGGCTTCTTCGTCCTGCTTGCGCTTGATGCCAACGATAGGAGCGAGAATGCGAATCCCCTTTTCGCCCTTCTTGACCCTGCGGCCAAGCTGGTTCCATGCATACATACCCGCGACACGGGTGGCAGTCGGCCTCTGCCTTGCGATCTCCAAGACATTCCCGAAGGAATAGTTATGGAATCGGCTCATGGCGTTCAGGTATGCGGTAAGAGCATCGCTTTTCCCTGCCTCAAGCTGTTCAATCAGGCACTTCACGTTGGCGGCAATCATTTCCTTCGCGGTCTGCCGTTGCTGCGGCTGGTTGGTGTTTTCGTTAATGGGGGTAATGCTGCTATGGGTGTTCATGGGTCTTTTCTCCTTGGGGTTGTGGAACGGTGGCTTATGCAGGGCGCGGATGGTGTTTCGCGTCGTGCCAATCGAGAACGGGGGTGATGTGGGTTGTGGTGATGTCTTCAAACTCTTCGCTGAGAAGTTCCACGGGGACATTCCCAAGAACCTCTCCGCAGGTGGAGCAAGAGACGGTGACCGTATCGCCACAAAAGCCCAACTCCGCGAGGTCTACGGTGTCCTCGCCGAGGATGTAATCGCCCATCCGCACGTTGGCGAAGCGCCGCCATGTGAAAGGGTTCGGAGTGGCTGGTGGAATGGTTTGCATCTGGCCTCCCGCTTTTGCATTTGCACGTCCGCGTTGAAACGCGGCATGTACATGCCGAACGCCACCTGGCGAAGGCGGGGGTAGCAAGCGTCAAGGGGAGGGGTATCTCCCACCCTTGGAGAGGGAGCCGAAGGCGGAACGGAAAGGGCGGAGCGCAGCGGAGGTCTGCACAAGCGCAGCGCGGAAGACTGGGGAGACCCCTTGACGCGCGCGATCGGGGCAGAGCCCCTTAGCGGCTTTTGCAGTTGCTCTTGCTTTTCAGGGGATGAGGGTCGGCGTTGCGGGCAGGAACGAGGTCGTTTCGAAACTCAGATCAGGAGATCGCAGAGGAGCGAAGCAGATGCTCTCTCTGAAGCGGTCAGGATTTGGGATTTACGTTTCGTGGCTGCGCTCTATCAGGCGTTATGAAGGGCTTCCGGAACTTTGGTTGCGCCGAGCACGTTCGTGATGCGCTTGAGGTTG
>NZ_JACHDY010000009.1 GCF_014201315.1 Edaphobacter lichenicola | reverse complement strand
CCGCGTCCGCAAGGCCGCGTGTCCATTCGTGACTGGATAACTTCCAACATTCCGCGCCCGCAAAAAGCAAAGAGGGGCTGAACGCGCAGCCCCTCTATCTCAGTTCTAAGGGTGCAAGGGAGGTTCCTCGGTTGCGTCGGCGGCTTTCCTCTTTCGGGGTTCGCGTTGCCGCGCCCACGGTCCGGCTCGGCGAACAAACTCGCGCTGTGCGGCGTCAAGGGCGATGCGGGCCTGGTGCAGGTCGTAGAGCGAGAAACAGGTAGAGCAGCCGCCACGGATACCGGCGCGGCCATCTTTCACAGGATTGTAGCGGGGATGGCGGCTGCATTTGGCCTTGACCCGCTCGGTGAGTTTCAGCTTGTAGGTGAATTGCAACATGGTCTCCTCCGTGTGGAACAGCGGGGCCATTGCTGGCCCCCTCTGCGGGTTAGGCTGCGAGTTTCTTGGTGGTCTTCTTCTTGGCGGTTTTGGTTTTGATTGGCGTGGGTTTCTTCGCGGCCTTCTTGGGTGTGGTCTTCTTCGCCTTAGCCTTTTTGGGCTGCGGTGGAGCGAAGACAGCTTCGGCCTCGGCCAGATGGTCGATCTCGTTCTCGCGGGGAATATCTGCGTGGCCGGTGAGGGCGAGACGGAGAGCGAAGCTGGAGAGTTTGTCGTCCTCCAGTCCGTCCACGACGGAGAGCAACACTTCCTCTCCGGTCTGCTGGTTGTTCTCGTCGTCGCTGACGAAGTGCGCGGCTACATCGTCGGCGAAGTCGTAGGAGTCGATGTGGATGAGGGCGCGGAGCAACACACGAAGCTGCGGCGCGGTGAAGGTGGTGGGTGCGCTATCGAGGATGCGATTGAAGGTTTCGGCGCGTTGCTTCATGAGCCGCTTGCGGCGGGCCTGTTCCTTTTCGTGCTGCTTCTGTCTCGCCTCGGCGTCGGGGTCGATGGGAGCGACACGGCGGGGATGGTGGACGGGGCAGTCTGGGTCAGTGCAGACGGTGCGGGTGGTTCCTGCGCCTTCGCCATAGACGACGATGGCCGTCTTCGACGCCTCGCAGGGCGTGACGGGTTCGGAGTCCTCGTTCTCATCCTTGGGTGCGTCCACTTCGGTGTACTCGTTGCGGGAGAGGGCTTCGGGCTGCCGCTCCTTGGGGTTGCGGAAGGCCGTCTCGATCTGCACCAACTCAGGCCGCGCCAGTACCTCGCGGCGGACGTGCTCGTTGAGCTTGATGTGGTAGCAATTCCCGTCTAGGCACTGGTCGCCGCCAGTTACGTCCGAAAAGAGTGAAGTGTTGTATCCGCTTCGACGAGGGCAGTTGGAGCAAGCTCCAGAGTCGGCGTTGAGGGTGGCATCTTCTCGGTCGAACGGAGACTCGTCCAGGGGAAGATAGACGTTGTTGGCGATCCATGAGGAGAGGTATTTGGCGGGGAGTAGATGGGCTTCTTTGTCCTGATAGTCCTTGCGCCAGCACTGCGCGAAAGCCTCGGCCTGTTTCTCCTGCGGAAGTCGTGCGATGAGGTTGGCGTGACTGGCCGTGATGCGCTCTGTTTGGAACGCCTCGGCTACTTCGGGTATGAGTTGCAGCAAAGCAAGGCGGGCGTAGATGTGGCTGTCGCTTTTGCCTGTCTTCTCGGCAAGCGTGGCAACGTCATAGCCGGGAAGGTCGAGAAGCCGTTGATAACCCTGCGCCTCCTCGTAAGGATGCACATCAACACGCTGACTGTTCTCGATTATTTGCCATTCAAGACTTTGCTCGTCGGACAGTTGCACGATGCGAACGGGCAACTCTGTCAATTCCGCAAGGTGCGCGGCACGGAAGCGCCTTGCTCCTGCGACGATCTCGTACCCGTCACTGTTGGGACGAACGGTGATGGGCTGGATTAGTCCTTGAGTGCGAAGGCTTGCTGCGAGCTCGGCCAGCTTGCTCTCATCGAAAATGCGGCGGGGGTTGGTGGTGGACTCGTGGATGCGGGTGAGTGCGATGGTCTGGAATCCTGCGTTGTTCTTCATGGGTGGTTCCTCCGTTTTTGAATGGCCGTGCTGTGTTTGCTAACAAACACGCCTTGGCCCTGGCCCACGCCAGCAGGGGCGGCAAGTGCAAGAGGTGGGGTTCCCCACCCGGAACGAAGTGGAGGGCGGCCGTAGGCCCGGTCTGCACAAGCGCAGCGCGGAAGATTGGGGTGCCTCTTGTGCGCGCCAGGGACGGAGTCCCTCAGGAAGGCTTGGTTACCTTGCCTGGCGCGTAGCGCATGAATGCTTTGGGGGCGTTGCGGGGTGTCCCCGCAGCGGGGGTGACGGAAGAGGGGGCCGGTTCCTTTCGCCGGCGCACTCTGTAGGCAGGGGGATACTTCCCCCTTCAACGTCTTTAGAATTGAATTGCGAGGGAAGAGCCGCTGCGATGTCGAAAAGTTACACTTGAGGTCGTGGTGAACAAAGATGACTCTGAGGTCTTTGTACAGGCGCTGAATGGTGCAATGGACCCTATCGCAGCTCCGACAATCTAAGGTCTACTGGCTGTTCAACATCTCCGGGCCTTGATTGCGAACATTGCCAACCTTCGGATGCGCGTTGTGAATGAACATTCCAAAGTCATCGAAAGGCCGCAAGAGATGAATGGGTGGTCTCTCTACTTCCTGCCGATCCAACCACTCCTCGTAATCTTTGGGGTGCAGAATCGCAGGCATCCGATTATGAATTGACTGAGACCGTGTTTGGGTCCGTCGCAATGATCGAAAAGCTTTGGAGCCATTCACCTTTGGGTGATTTCCATGCGTTCCATAGACCTGCGACGCCAAAGATCTGATCGTCGCCTACGGTAAATCGGAACGCTTGCTTATCGGACTTGCGCCACTCGTAATAGCCACTCATGGGAATAATGCAGCGTTGCCGATGAAGCGGGCGTTGCCAAAGGGAGCTGTTCTCCAGGCCCTCGGCCCGTGCCAAAACCGACTAAACCCCATCTCATCGGAACGAGCTCGCGGCCGAAGGTTTCGCGCTCCTGGCGGAGGACTGGTTGGGTCGTCGTCGGAGCGATGTTGTAACCGGGAGCGTACGCGAGCGGATCTCCGGTCGCCTGGGCGCGTAGCGCCTCGGCGATCTTTTGCTTGTCAAACGTCCGGTAGTAGCGTCCGCACATAGCGTAAAGAATAGAAGAAAAGCCTATGTCGGAATTCTTCGCCACGGCTCTAAGCGAAAGAACGGCCCTCTCCGATTGTATTCGCTTTTTGTTCGCTCATCCTGCTATACCTGAGCACGGGGGTAGGGAATGAGTCTGGAACTTGTGGAATGGTCAGCGACCTGGCCGCTCGTGTTGCCGTATTTTGACGGGCACGTACCGGCTGGCTTTCCAAGTCCCGCAGAGGACTATTTGGAAACCCCTCTCGATCTGACAGAGTTCCTGATCGAAAATAAGGCGGCCACCTTCCTGATGCGTGTGGAGGGGGACTCGATGAAAGACGCCGGGATTCACGACGGCGATCTCCTGGTCGTGGATCGATCTGCAAAGCCCGTCAACGGTAGCGTCGTTGTTGTCGCTGTCAATGGGGAATACACGGTCAAACGGCTGCGCCGCGGCCCTGATTGCGTGTGGCTCGATCCCGCCAACCCGCGCTACCAACCCCTGCGAGTCTCCGTAGGAGAAGATCTGCACGTCTTCGGAGTCGTAAAACATGCGATTCACACGATGAGGTGAGCACATGGCCGAAGTCTTTGGACTCATCGACTGCAACAATTTTTATGTCTCCTGCGAGCGCGTCTTTCGCCCTGATCTGGAAGGCGTTCCCGTGATCGTGCTCTCAAATAATGACGGCTGCGCCGTCGCCCGCTCGAACGAAGCCAAGGCTCTTGGGATCAAGATGGGCGACCCCGAGTTCAAACTTCGCGCTCTGATTCAGCGCGAAAAGATTCAGGTCTTCAGCTCAAACTACGCGCTCTACGGCGACCTCTCGCGAAGAGTGGGCGACTGCCTCGGGTCGATGGTTCCGACCGTCGAGACATACTCGATCGACGAAAGCTTCCTGCATCTGACCGAGTTCCGCGAAAGGGAAGTGGGGGACCTGGCGCGCGAGTTGCGCGATCGCGTCCTGCGCTGGACCGGTATACCGACCTGCGTTGGCATCGCTCCAACGAAGACACTCGCAAAGGTTGGAAATTTCATTGCGAAGAAACGCCCGCAATTCCGTGGCGTCTGCGACCTGCGCTCACCGGAGGTTCGTGCGGAGCTGCTGGCCACGGTGCCGGTCGATGAGGTATGGGGCATCGGCGGCGCGTCCGCAGCCAAGCTGGGGAAGATCGGCGTCGCGACGGCGGCGGACCTGGCCGCGCTCCAGCCGGACGATGCGCGCGCGCTGATGACCGTAACGGGCGGCCGCGTCGTCTATGAGCTGCGTGGCATCTCCTGCCTGCCGCTGGAGCTGATAGAGCCGACCAGGAAGGGAATTGCTGTCACTCGCAGCTTCGGGGCTCCGGTCACGTCCTGGCAGGAGATGCGGGAGGCCATCGCGAGCTACGCGACGCGAGCAGCGGAGAAGATGCGCCGGTACAAGGTGGCCGCCGAAAACATCTTCGTCTTCATGCACACGAACACCTTCAACAATGATCCGTTCTACTCGAACGGCGCGTCGGCCCGGTTCTCAGAGACGACCAACGACACCGGAGAGGTCGTCGCCCTGGCCGTTCGCCTGGGCGAACGGCTCTGGCGAGACGGCTTCCGCTACTCGAAAACGGGCGTCATGATTACGGAGCTGCTGCCCGAAACGATCCGGCAACCGGCCTTGTGGGGCGAGCTGGACCGCGAGAAGAGGGAAAGGGCCTGGAAAGCGATGGACAAGCTCAACACGACCCTCGGGCGCGATACCGTCCGCATCCTTGGGGCTGGGCCAACGGATGCGGCCTGGAAGCTCAGGGCGGAGCATCGTTCGCCACGGTGGACGACACGATGGGATGAACTGCCGCGAGTACGATCCTGTTGACGCATTCATAACAAAGGAATTCATTGGTTATCGGGAGAGTTAAACACCGCGGATATGGCTCTGCGATACTTAGCCTATGAACGCAGTTGAGATTGAAGCGGCGGTATCGGATCTTGCAGCGGAGCAGTTCGACGCTGCGGAGTTTCCATTCCAGTTTCTGGCTGCCTTCGATAAAAAGGAAACCACGCTCAAGAGGCTTCGTAAAGGTGACTCCAACAAGAGTGATGTAGTCGGCGGCGTGCTGCTGCAGTCCAACATCCACCTTGCTGTCAGCCCGGTAGGGGAGACGCGGCAAACGCTCGAGCGCCTGAAGGCCAGTCCAAAGACCGCAGCGGCTAAGGCTAAATTCGTCCTCGCCACCGATGGCACGGTGCTGGAAGCTGAGGAACTCTCCACGGGCGAGGCCATCGCATCGGAGTATCACCGCTTTGCGGAACACATCGGCTTCTTCTTGCCGCTTGCGGGCATCTCCACCGTCCGCGAGATCAAGGACAACCCGATCGACGTCCGTGCGACCGGGCGGCTGAACAAGCTCTACGTCGAGTTGCTGCGCCAAAATCCAGAATGGGGCACCGAGGCGCGCCGTCACGACATGAATCACTTCATGGCGCGGCTTATTTTCTGCTTCTTTGCCGAAGACACGGACATCTTCGAAAGTCGTAGTCTCTTCACCGGCACGGTAGAAGGATTCAGCGAGAGCGACGGCTCCAACACGCACCACGTCATTGAAGCTTGCTTCGCTGCAATGAATCTGAAGCAGGAGAAGCGCAACTCGGACAACACGCCCGGCTACGCGGTTACCTTTCCCTACGTGAACGGCGGCCTTTTCGCGGGCTCAACGAATGTGCCGCAGTTCACACGCATCGCCCGTAGCTACCTTCTGCAGGCGGGCAGCCTGGACTGGCAGTACATCAATCCCGACATCTTTGGCTCCATGATTCAGGCGGTGGCAGACGACGAAGAGCGCGGCGCCCTGGGTATGCATTACACCAGCGTGCCCAACATCCTCAAGGTGCTAAACCCGCTCTTCCTCGACGATCTGCGAGCTGCACTGGAGGCAGCGGGCGACAATTCCCGCACGCTGCTGAACCTGCGCCGCCGTCTCAGCCGCATCCGGATTTTCGACCCAGCCTGTGGGTCAGGCAACTTCCTGGTCATTGCCTACAAGGAAATGCGTAGGATCGAGGCTGAGATCAACGCCCGTCGCGGCGAACACCTACGAGCCACTGAGATCAGCAAGAGGAATTTCCGTGGCATTGAGATCCGTGACTTTGCAGCGGAAATAGCGAGGTTGGCGCTGGTCATCGCGGAATACCAGTGCGACGTGTTGCACCGCGGTCCCCTGGCCGCGAAAGCGGAGTTCCTGCCGCTCGATGAAATGAACTGGATTGTTCGTGACAATGCTCTACGTGTGGACTGGTTGAAAGCTTGCCCGCCAGAGGACACCGAAGTCCGGGTGCGCGAGGATCGCCGGTTGCAATTCGAAGCGAGCTCCTCCGTCGAGATCGATTTTGAGAATCCAGGCGGCGAGACATACATCTGTGGCAATCCTCCATATCTTGGTGGGAAAAAGCAGAGTTCAGAACAAAAAGAGGAGATGAAAGGGATTTTTGGTCGAAACGAGCAACATAAGAACCTGGACTATATCTGTGGGTTCATAGTGAAAGCTTGTGAGTACCTGCAATATGGCACCAAGGCTGCGCTCGTCACCACAAACTCGGTCGCCCAGGGAACGCACGTGCCAGTGCTTTGGCCTATAGTTTATCGGCTCGGCTGCCAAGTTGAGTTTGCATATGAATCGTTCAAGTGGGCGAACAATGCTCAAGGTAACGCAGGCGTTATTTGTACGATCTTAGGGCTGACGAGCAAACCCGTTGCCGCGAAATATATCTATGACGAATCGTCTCGCCGTCAGGTAGCTAATATCAACCCGTATTTAGTAGATGGCGCGAACATCATCGTCGAAAGTAGGTCTACGAACACGAACTCACTGTCCCCGATGATCACCGGCAACGCACCGTACGATGGTGGCCACCTGTTTCTAGGACCCGAAGAGGCACGTAGGCTTCTCCGTGAGGAACCTGGGCTCAAGGGTAAGGTTCGGCGGGCTACAGGAACAAGCGAGTTTATAAATGGTTCCGCTCGATACTGTCTTTGGTTCGATGACTCTGACTTGCCCTACGCAAAAAGTCTTCCCGCTGTTTCATCTCGCATAGAAGCCGTTCTTGAATATAGGCGCGGCGGCGGCGAAGTAGCGTCTACTCTGACTGCTCGACCACATCAGTTTCGGTATCGCAATACGTGCACCTTCTCGCAATTGCTCGTTCCGCAGACTTGTTCTGAACGACGAGAGTATCTGCCTGCGGGACTGCTAAGCAAAGATTTCATCATCACTCACGCTGCCCATGCTATATACGATCCAACCTTGGTAGACCTAGCCGTGTTGATCTCAAGGCTGCATCTGGTTTGGGCTGCCACTATTTGCGGCAAGCTCAAGAGCGACATCAGATACTCCAGCAATCTCGGCTGGAACACCTTTCCG
Source organism: Edaphobacter lichenicola (assembly GCF_014201315.1). Lineage (NCBI taxonomy): Bacteria > Pseudomonadati > Acidobacteriota > Terriglobia > Terriglobales > Acidobacteriaceae > Tunturiibacter > Tunturiibacter empetritectus. The sequence goes on along the minus strand of NZ_JACHDY010000009.1, from coordinate 47,910 downwards.
CTCCCGACGCTGACGGAGCAGAACAAAGCTGACCTTACGCGCTGCGCCGCAGACATACTGCTGGCTCGCGAGGCGCACTTTCCCGCCACGATAGCCGATCTCTACGATCCCGAGACTATGCCTGCCAATCTGCGTACGGCGCATGATGCCAACGATGAAACACTGGAGCGCATCTACATTGGCCGCTGCTTTCGGAATGACACAGAGCGGCTGGAGAAGCTATTCGAGATGTACGCGAAGGCGCAGGGTGCAGCGTCCAGGGCCCAGGGGCCAGCGAAGAAGACAAGAGTGAGCCGGAAGACGGCGGAGGTGGGTAAGTGAGCGCTGTTAAGATTCCCTCGGTCTCGATAGCGACCGGGCATACTGGCCGGTCAACGCATGTGAACGAGATGGGAATGCGCCCCATGCAGGAGCAGGTATACCAGCGTCGCGGTGAGCAGTTCCTCTTGCTCAAGTCTCCACCGGCCAGCGGCAAGAGCCGCGCCCTGATGTACGTCGCGCTAGACAAGGTGCGCCATCAGGGTGTGAAGCAGGCGTTGATTGTGGTGCCGGAGCGTTCGATCGGCTCGAGCTTCAGCGACGAACACCTAAGCCAGAGCGGGTTCGAGGCCGATTGGACGGTCAAACCACGCTGGAATCTATGCGCGATGCCGGGAGGCGAGGACGAGAAAGCGAGCAAGGGCAAGGTAAAGGCCGTCGGCGAGTTTCTGGCGAGCGACGACACCACGCTGGTCTGTACGCACGCGACATTTCGCTATGCCGTGGAGGCTCTTGGTATTGAAGCTTTCGACAACCGACTGATCGCGATTGACGAGTTCCACCACGTTTCCATCGACGAAACCAACGTGCTCGGAAAACAGCTCAAAGATTTATTGGCCCGCGAAAAAGTTCACGTCGTGGCCATGACGGGGTCGTACTTTCGTGGCGATGCGGCGGCGGTGCTGAGTCCGGAGGACGAGGCTCGTTTCGCCACCGTCACTTACACCTACTACGAGCAGCTGAATGGCTATCAGTATCTGAAGTCTCTAGATATTGGATACTGGTTCTACTCGGGAAGTTACCTGGAGGCGATCCACGAGGTGCTGGACCCGTCGCTGAAGACCATCGTTCACATCCCGAATGTGAACTCCAGCGCCAGCTCCACGGACAAGTACGCCGAGGTCAACGATATTATGGGCTCGCTCGGCGATTGGATTGAGCGAGACCCCGCAACAGACTTCCACCTGATTAGGGAGAAGGTAACCGGTCGCGTGTTGAAGGTCGCAGACTTGGTAGACGACTCGGACTTCAATCGCCGCAGCAAGGTGCTGGCTGCGTTACGCGATCCTGCGCATCGCAACAATCGGGACCACGTAGACGTCATCATTGCTCTGGGCATGGCCAAAGAAGGCTTCGATTGGATCTGGTGCGAGCATGCGCTGACGGTCGGCTACCGCAGTAGCCTGACTGAGATCGTGCAGATTATCGGTCGTGTGACGAGGGATGCACCAAACAAGGCGCGTGCTCGGTTCACCAATCTGATTGCCGAACCTAAGGCAGAGCAGAGTGATGTTGTGGAAGCGGTGAACGATACCCTGAAGGCCATCGCTGCCAGCTTGCTGATGGAACAGGTGATTGCACCACGGTTTGACTTCACGCCGAAGGACTCAGGACCGAAGGCTGGCTTCGATTACGGCCCAAACGGATATATAGAAGGGCAGACAAACGTCGGAGTGAATGAGGAGACCGGGACGGTCTCCGTCGAGATCAAGGGGCTGAAAGAGATGGGGCCTGAGGCCGCTCGCATCTGCCGCGAGGACCTGAACGACGTTATCGCGGCTGTTGTCCAAGATAAGGAGACCCTGACCCGAGCGCTCTTCGACACCGAGAACACCGTGCCGCAGGAAACGACGCAGCTGCGAATTCCCAAGATCATCCGAGACCGCTATCCGGACCTGACCGAAGACGACGTCGAGGCCGTTCGTCAACGAGCGGTTGCCGCGCTGACCTTGGTACAAACGGCGGTGAAGACCGAGGAGAAGGTGAACGCGAACCTAGGCCTCCTCCAGGGTGTGCGCAAGTTCGTTTTGCACGTTCGCGAACTGAGTGTGGACCTGATCGACTCCATTAATCCCTTTGGAGAAGCCTACGCCGTGCTTGCCCGAACTTTGAACGCGGACACGCTGCGCCAGATGCAGGAGAAGATCGCAGCGAAGAAGGTGAACATTCCAGAGGATGAGGCCTTGGCGTTGGCTCGGCGAGCGCTGGAGTGGAAGCAGGAGAGAGGTCGTGCTGCCCAGATCACTGCTGCCGACCCTTGGGAACGCCGGTTGGCGGAAGGCGTTGCGGCGTACACCCAGTACATGGCACGAAAGAAGGCCAAGGCCGCCGGAGGTGTGGCATGAAGAACGCACAAGAGCTGGAAGGCAACGATCTCCTCGATGCGCTCGAAATCGAAGTTGAGGAGCCGCTGATTGGGGGCTACACACCGCGGCAGGAGAGGCTCATCGCAGGCTTCGAGGACGTGCTGTCCTTTCGTGAAACGAACGGCACCGGCCCGGAACATGGGGTACACCGCGACATCTTCGAGCGCATCTACGCAGTGCGGCTCGATCAGCTGCGCAAGCAACCAGAGGATGATCTGGCTCTGCTGCGACCGTTGGACCGCTTTGATCTGCTGACGGTTCCTAACCCTAGTGCAGCGAGAGCCGTGGATACACTAAGCCCTGAGGAGCTGTTAGAAGCTCTTGCACAGGATGACCCCGGGGATATCGGCACGCTGGTTCATGTGCAGTCGGTAGAAGGAAGGCGCGAGGCGGCAGAGTACGTAGCTGACCGTGTGAAGTGCGAAGATTTTGACCTTTATCGATCTCTGTTCCAAGCGGCAGAAGCGGACCTAGCTGCTGGCCGGCGCTCAGCTAAACGCTTTGAAAAGGAAGTCAGTATTGAGGTAGGCGATTTCTTCATCCTGAGCGGACAGATGGTCTACGTAGCGGCGGTAGGCGAATCATTTCGAGCACCAAATGGCGGCCCAAACGCACGACTAAAGGCAATCTACTCGAATGGCACGGAGAGCAACCTGCTGCTCTGGTCTCTACAACGAGCGCTATACAGGGATGAAAACGGTCGGCGACTCACGAATCCAAGCCAAGGACCGCTCTTCGGAGACAGACTAGAGGATGGGGACGTAGCGAGCGCCACGATTTATGTTCTGAGAAGTCTCTCGAAAGATCCCAAAATCGTTGCGATGAGAGATGTTCTTCATAAGATTGGTGTGACTGGTGGCCGTGTCGAAGATAGGATCTGCAACGCCGAAAAAGACGCGACGTATTTGCTGGCTCCAGTCGAGATCGTCGCCACCTGGAAGCTAGCCAACATTCGCCACTTCAAGTTCGAGCAGACAATTCATCGCATCTTGGCGTCGGCCCAGCTGCAGCTTCATGTCCCTGACCGGTTTGGTATATCCGTAGAGCCAAAAGAGTGGTTTGTGGTTCCGCTTCCTGTCATCAACGAAATCATGGAGCGCATACAGAATGAGTCCATTACTGAGTTTGTGTACGACTCGTCGGCTGGTGGCTTACGTCGACTGGATGCGGCCCGCTAGAAGCGGATTACTACTCCAAACGGTTCATAGAACGTGCGGCCATCCGTCAATGCAAGAGAAATGCATTATCGTGGGTTAATGGATAACGGCGCACATTTCTTTGCTTGTGACTTCCAGGTACATAGTCCACGCGATCGCAATTGGATCGGTGCTTGCCCCGGTTCAGAAGAGGAAAGGGCGACATATGCTAAGAGTTTCATAGCGGCGTGTCGCACCAAGCAACTCGACGCTGTAGCTATCACTGACCATCACGACGTTGTCTTTGTCGAGTACATCCGAGCGGCCGCGCAGCAAGAAGTCGAAGCCAATGGCACTCCTGTCCCCGCTCACAAGCAAATAGTGGTGTTTCCCGGTGTCGAATTGACGCTAGCCACTCCTTGCCAGGCTATATTGCTGTTCGATCCGGAGTGTACGGCGGCAGAGCTTAATGCGGCTCTGACGATCCTCGGAGTAACACCATCCCCCGCTACTGAGCCGAAGACCTGCGAAACCAAGCGCCTCGATCCGAGCCTTACGTTAGGCGAAATATGTGAACGGCTATCGAACAACGCCCAGTTAAAAGGCCGCTTCATTTTGCTGCCCAATGTAAATGACGGCGGCGACGACACTCTCTTACGAACTGGATTTTTTCAGCACTATATCGATATGCCATGTGTTGGTGGCTATGTGGACGGCTCATTTGTTGGCCACAAGAAGAACCTCGTTGTTTCGGGAAAAGACACCCAGTGGGGATCGAAGAAAATAGGTGTTTTCCAGACCTCCGATAATCGTCAATCAGATCTTGTAAAGCTAGGGGAACATCGGACTTGGGTGAAGTGGTCACACCCCTCCGCTGAAGCTCTGCGACAAGCCTGCCTAGCTCCATCTTCGCGCCTTGGATATACCGAACCGTCGCTCCCGCAAAGCTGGATTAAGAGTATGAACGTCTCCGATTCCCAATATTTCGGTCCATTCAAAGTCGAGTTCAATTCGCAAACTAATATGGCGATCGGCGGCAGGGGAAGCGGCAAATCGACCCTGCTGGAATACCTACGTTGGGGCCTATGCGATCAACCGGTCAGCATCAATGAAGACGGATCTGAAGAGGTTCCGAACTACGAAAAGCGGCGGGGATCGTTGATCCGGTCAACCCTTCAGAAAAGTCACGGCACAGTAACAATCGAATACATGATCAGCGGCGTCAGCCATTTGATCAGACGAGATGCCGTTACAGAGAAAGTTTTTCTCGCGATCGAGGGCGAACCAGAACAAGAAGTGGCGCAAGCGGTCATCCAGGGACTCGCCCGCGTCCAGGGCTATAGCCAGAAGCAGTTGTCGAATGTCAGCGTTCGAAGCAGCGAGTTGCTGCGCTTGGTTACGTCACCCATCAAGGCAGATCTTGATTATTTGGCTGCCACCGAGCAAGAGTGCGCCTCAAAGCTTCGGTCGTGCTTTCAGAACAAGGTCGTGCATAAGGCTCTGACGGCGCAACGAGCTGCAACACTCACGGAGCTGACATCCAAACGCTCACAAGTCGATGCTCTCAACGCCGGCATCGGCGACCTACCCCCCGAACATAAGAGCGCCATCGAAGAACATGCAGCGTTTTTGACTGGGCAACGAACCGTCGAAAGCTATATCTCTACCCTCGATACCACTCTGAATGATGTTGGCGCTCTTTCTGAAACTTTAGAGGCGCATCGCCTTGGGCTTAAAGCGGTCGACGGTGCGCAGCCGGCCGACTTCGTAGCATCCTTGCGGCAGGAAGTCGCATCCGCTTTGGATGCTGCTAGGGCTGACATCCTGAAGGCAGGGGAGCGGGCAACAACTGCAAAAGCTGCAATGGCCGCCGTTCAGTTTCAAGCCAAAAACCTCTACGATCAACACGTAGTGCGTTATACCGCGGCGACTTCGCAAAACGCAGTAATTCAAGGCCGCTTGGATCAAATTCGCCAGACAACCACAGACGCCGATGCGTTGGTCGGTACGCTCGACAATCTCGACAAGCGCCTGGCCGATCTTGGCCCTGTCGAACTGGCGCTGACGAATGAACGATCCGCTTGGAAAGCTATCGGGGATAAAGAATTTGAGCTTCTTGCCGCTCAAGCAAGTGCTTTGACTGCCGCTTCAAAGGCTGAACTGAAGGTCGACGTCAGTAAGGGTAAAACGGTCGACCACCTCACCGATGCTCTTGCAGCCGCGATCCAGGGGGCAAACGTCACCCGAGAGAAGATTGCGGGATTGATCAAATCGGTTGGCAGCAGCGCAAGCCCGTTCGACGAGTGGATTGCGATCGTGGATGAGATTCTGTTGTTGGTTGAAGCGGAACAGGCCGGGACGCCCGCGATTACCCCAAAAATGGCCGCTGCCGGGTTCGGTACACCCGAGCTGAAGCGTGTCGCTAACAAGTTGACCGCAACGAGCGCTTTTGAGCTGTCCCTTCAACGTCCGACGACTCATCCATCATTTTCCTACCGGGTTGCAAATGCGAGCTACATTCCTTTTGAACAGGCTTCGCCAGGTCAACAGGCAAATGCTCTCCTATCGCTGCTTTTCGGTCAGGCCGTTGGGCCGTTGATCATCGATCAGCCCGAAGACGATCTCGACAATGCAACCGCCCTGCAAATAGCGGAAAGCATCTGGTCCGCTAAGGAAAAGCGTCAGCTAATCGTCGCATCGCATAACCCCAACCTGCTGGTCATAGGAGATGCAGAGCTGGTTTTACATTGCAGCCACTACAGCCCGCCGAAACCTGGGATACAGGTCGGGATTTCGGTGGAGGGTGGTTTGGATCGAAGTTCCGTACGTGACGTTGTCGCGAAGGTTATGGAAGGCGGAAAAGACGCCTTCCGACTCCGTATGAACAGATATGGCTTCTAATCTCGATCAGTATCGGTTGTAGTATCCAATGTCGAGCGTGAGGTCAAACGCGAAGCCTGCTCCTCAAATATGTGTGATCTCCAGACTTCTCGAAGTGCAGCTAGATCGGCGAGCGCCTTCGTCGATTTGCTTGAGAGAGCGCCTACATCTGTTTTAAGAAGAGACGCCCGCCGCCAAGATGGCTCTGAAAGAGAGCCATGTTGGAGCTGTTCATCGAGGTATTGCTCTACGCGGTTTGCTTCGCGAGCTACATCTTGAGATGTTCGGGGAAGCCACCCGACAACATCGCGGACCAGTTCACGGATTGACTCTGCGTCCTCCGGTGTGCCTGGATAATCGTCCACGGTCTGTCGATAGACTCGGGAGAATTCACTGTGAAGCAAGATGACCCAGAGGACCATCTTCTGGCCTTTCTCGTACCATTCGCTCTGTTTTGGTCCGAAGAATTCATGTTGGTAATGAAATGTTGAGTTTCTATAACGGCGCAAAGACGCGTAATAGCCTTCCTCATGAAAGAGCAGTGCGTCGATCTTGTCGTCAGAAAGAGATAATTCCCTCCAACCCTCTATCACAGGCATGAGGCTTGAGTGGTAGTAGGCAAACGCCGCATCCTTTTGCAGTCGGGCGCTTCGTTCAGAAGAGAGTAGTGGTGTGAAACGCGCAAAGGAACCTTCCTCTGCTAATTCGTCGGGCAGTTCAAGTGAGGCCTCGTACTGTTCACGAAGGATGTCCGCGAAGGCAAGATAACGTGCCCAAGACATGAAAGCCCAGAAAGTATCTCCAGTGAGAATGTCTGTGTTCGTTTTCAAGTTGTCCAAAACCCCCATCTCCTGCAGTTCGTTTGGGTATAGCCTAACTCAGCGGCACATACTCGTTTTCTTGAGGAAAACAGCTATAAGCGTTCTCTCTCTCCTGTGTGACATAAAGGTCTATGTCTTGCAAGCACGTGCTCCAGGCAGCTCGAAGTCGCTCGATCCCCCCGACCGAATGTGTCCGGTTCACTGAGATAGACGGGCCGCGCGCTTGCCGGGATGCTGGCCGTCTTCGCCGAGTTCGAACGCGAGATCCTACGAGAACGTGTAAAGGCCGGCATCGCTCAGGCCCGTGCAGACCGGTTTCGCGCGCGCGATGTCGCACTTGGGTATAGCTCAACGCTACGTCCGACACCAGGCGAAATTGGGTATATCTTTATTTAACTAGAGCAAGTGGAGATTGAGCATGATTCATCCAGGACTCGCGGCTTTAGAAAAGTGGGAGCCCCTCGAATATGCAGCCGGCTATCGGGCTCGCCTAGCTGCGATACCGGATTCAGAGATCGCACATCACTGTTGGCGTTGTGGCTGGGAGGACGCCGATACGGAAGCTCTTGAATTGGATCGGCACAAACTTGTCCTGGCCGATGGCGGGGAAGATGATTACGCAGAGACATGGGGCCTTCTGTTCGATGCCGGCGGCGATGCCCGGGCGAATGCAGTTCCGTTCGATGATGGCCGTACGCAACCATGGAAAGAAGGCTGGATCGCCGCGGACATCAATGTTGGGCTGGCAGGCATTGAAGACTAACCCTTCGAAGACCGAAGTACAGCGGGCGCTGCATTGCCGATGCGGACGCGAGAAGATTCTTGCACTCGGTCTTTGTGCAACCTGCTACACATTGAAACGGCAGGACGACGAATATTTTGGTGGGCTGCGAGAGCAGGTCCTGGAGCGAGATGGCTATTGCTGCCGTGTTTGCGGAGCTTCGGGGCGACGCAAACGCTCCATCGTTGTTCATCATCGCGTACCAGGAAAATCCTTACTCCATCTTATGATTTCGCTTTGCCCTGGGTGTCATGCGAAAGTGGGCCGCACAAAAGTCGTTCTTTCACAGATGCCGCCGCTTCTGCTCGAATTGTGGCGCGAACAACACCCGCACGGCCATGAGCAAACCGCATTGGACTTCAAGGCCAATTTCACAGCAGCTAAGAGCGCGCCTCTGTTCAGAGCTCCACAGGAAAGCCACCCCGACGAAGCCTTTCTCTAAAGCTCTGGAAAGCAATCTCATCGAAGTCTGATGATAATCAAATTCCTTTCGGTGACCAGCGAAGCGCAAGCATTGTGCGGTCATCGCTTGGTTGCGTACCATTGGTGAAGCCAATAATGCTGCGTTGGATTGTTTCCGCTGACACGCTCAACAATGCCGGAAGTGCTGTTCGCCAGTGATGGGTGAGTCACGGGCTATTCGAAAGTGACCCTCAGCGACCGGATTACTTCGTTCTGCCGACAATCTAGGGCTTCTTTACGAGTAGGTTTGCGATCTCTTTCGGTCTACTGAACGTCGGACACCTTAGAGTCTATGAAGACAATTTTCATGTCTTTATAGATGTAGACCTGCTTGGCTCCAAGATCCACGATCTTGTCCGGATTGCCGAGCGTCTTCTTAACTTCGTCCGTGCTCATGCCAAGTTTGACCGTTTTGCTCTCGACAGCAGACGCAACTGCTGGATCGGCGACAACCGTGTCGATCGTCTTTTTCACGTCTTCCGGCTTCATGCTATCCAGCCCTGGTAGCTTTACGTTTAGTTCAGCTCGGTAGCGGGTTCCCTGCCCATCCGCAAGCGTCGTAACGTCAACGGTGAGGAGTTCGAGCTGCACTGCATCGCGCTTCACAAGAACATCTGTGACGTAGACCTTCTCGTTGGGATTCAGCGTCCGTGACTTCCCTGTGTTGCTGCCGAAGGCCGCAGTAAAGCCCGTAGCCTGGCTCACTTGTCCGTTCGCAACATTCGTATTCACAATTGCGTCTTCGGTGTTTGCGACATCTGCATAAATACCAGGGACTCGGACCGCGAGAATGGCTCCGGGCTGTGTGATCCGGTTGTAATCGGTTCTGAACATGACGACACCCACCTTCGTGAGGGGGTAGTCCGCAACCAGAGCTTCTCGCAATGCTTTGCTATTCGGAGCACCGAAGGCAAGCAAAGGAATCGCTGACCACAACACTGAGGTGGCAAGCAGGATACGGGACGTGGAGGACGAACGGATCGAGGGGAGGATCGACATTTGAATTCCTTTCGGCTTCATTTGATATTGAATCATAAGAGTGTGAACCTGGTTATCGCCCGATGCTTCGCCGATGTTCAACGTGCATCGGTTCGGGTGCCACGACATTTGCGGGGGCTTCGCTCTGCTGTTGTTCAGGAAGAGCGATGGGGGCCTTTAGCGCCTGGTTAGAACCCGAGCCATCGGACGTGTAGAGACTCACCTCTCTTGCATTGCGAGAGAGTGAGGCAGGATCACCTTGGCCTTCGAGTGTTTCTTGCGTGATAAGAACCCGTTCAGGGGTTCCTGCTTTGAGGTTCTGAACGGCATAACCGTGCTCGATGTGGTGAGCTTGTTCCTTATTCAGTTGAACGCTCTTGCCTTTGTCGAGACGAATATCAAGATCGTTTGTGTCACTGATCGCAGTCACAGTGCCTAAATCTCCTTTGCGGATACCCTGCTTCGGATATGACTCGTTGATCTGGATGCGATCGCCTGAGGCAATCTCCCTCTGTTCTTCGCGGTAGACAGTGCTTTGCGCCGTCATATCTTTGGCGAGGTGCGGCCTGTATGTCACCTCATCGCCGGAAGAAGTCTGAACGGTCAACTGATTTGTTTTGGAATCAGTCGCGACAACAATAGCAACACTATCCTTGGCGATGCCCCCCAAGCTGAGACTGCCCAGTCGATACTGGATGCGGTCACCAGGTGTGTATTGTTCAGCGAGCCTCGGATTATTCAAGGTCTGTTCGATGTGCACAGTGAATGATTTGCTGTCCGGGGCTACTCGGCCTTGCGCCTGCAGATCCGCACGGATGAGCTGGTTTAGCTCCTGTCTCTCTGCTCGATCAGGAGCTATGATAACCGTGCTGTTGGGTCGTTCAGCATAGGCCGAAGCGACAGCGGCAATGCGATGGTTCGGGTCCGCATACTGGTTGATCGTTGGTTCTGATGCGTGGCGCTGAGTGTCGGGGCCGGGTTGACGGAAATCGACCGCGGCGGTCTTGCTGATGTCGGTCGCGAGTCGTGCTCCCAATGTCTCGGCGTTGTTCGTATAAATCCGGGCATCGTCAGAGGCTCGGGAAACGGCAACGTAGGCAAGCCGTGTATTGATAAGGCTGCGAGAGGATTCCGTGTCAATGTTGGCGATGACTCGGCCTTCTGTGAGTCCTTGCGAAACGTGCGAGGTCACTGCGTATCCATGATCGAAGTGTTGCATCTTGCCTGGATCGAAACTGACTGTGCGTTCGTCTTTTCCATCCAATCGAACGGTTATCTGGCCGGGCTCAAGCTTCGTAATGGTGCCCAGATCGCGATTGCTGACGCCCAGGTCTTTGTCTTTGGCAGTGAACTGGATGCGGTCGCCGGTCGCGAACTCTCGCGGGGCTTCTTGATAGGCGTTCACACCTCTTAGTCGGCGCGGGTCGTATGTGACGCTCTGGCCGTCTGCCCGTTCTACGGTAATGGTGTTGTCGCGGGCGTTTGTGGATAGCACCGTGGCAGAGCTGTCACGCTCGATCCCCTGAGTTTTACTGCCAGTTGTGTACTTCAACACGTCACCTGCTTTGTACCGCGCTGCCCACTCTCTGTCTGCGCCGGTCATGTCTGACCGGTGCGTCAGGGTGCGGAACTCGTGGCTGTCATTAGCCAGTGCGCCGCTCGCCTGCAACTCGACGCGAACGGCCTGATTGATGAGCTGCCGACTGCGGTTGTCGGGGGAAACGATAATGGTGTTCTCGGGCTGACCTGCGTAGTCCTTCGCTATGGCCTCAATGCGTTCCTTGGGGTTCGCCAGTTCTGTAATCCGGCCCTGCTCACCCAACATTCTGACCCCTTCGACGGTCTCTCCTTTTGCCAGATGCTGGACTGCTTTCAGCAGTTCGGGATCTCTTTGCCGCATGATCTGGTCAAGGCGAGAGGTACGCATCCCAGCGTCTTGCATTTGTTCAAAAGGACGGCCCGCGTCGACGCCTTGATGCTGCCGAGTATCCCCGATGACAAGCACTCGATCCTGCGGACCGATCTTGTCTAGGAACGCTCGCATCTGTTTCGTACTGGCAAGGCTCGACTCGTCGAGCATGTAGAGATGTTTGCTGTCAGGGTCGGGGGTTCCCTTCCCTTCCCCGCCCCGCGTAAGAAAGCTCTGTAGAGTCGTTGCGCTGATGCCCGACTCCCGAAGCTGGGCCGCCGCCCTTGATGTAGGAGCGAAACCTTCGACAACATAACCGCCATGCTCGGCCCCTTCACGGATGCTTGATAGGACCGTGGTCTTGCCGGTTCCTGCGAGTCCTTGCAGTCCGTGAATACGATCGGACGAAGTCAGTACATCCTCGATCGCCCCGCGTTGCGCTGTGTTCAGAAATGAGCGGCTGGTAGCCTGCGCGGTAGCCCGTTCGCGACTCATCATTGGCTCTACCGTGTCCTGTCCGCGCATGACATGAGCCACGTTAGCCCGCTCGTTAGCAATGGTCTCCGGGGTGGTAAAGCTGCGTCCGGTTGCGTGCTTGTCGCTTTCTACCAGGCGGAAATCGCCCCTCGTCCGTCGAGCATCAAACTCTGCTCGAACGTGGGCGAACGTCGTCTCTCCCATACCCCGCCGAAGAGCATCGCGGAAGAGAATACGCTCATCGTTGACTGCCTCTCGTTCAAAGTTACTGTTGCGGGCATAGGTAAGGGCCTCCTTCGCTTTCAACATCTCATCGGGTCCACGATCCTGGACTTGGGCGCGTGCGCGGGCCTCGGCTACGACCGTGGCAGGTTGATTTCCAAACGCAGTCGCCATCTCCCGATGGGCGGCTAGAACCTCCTCGGGCGAAAGGATTTGTTTGCTGTCGCGGGTCGCGTGAGCGGCAATCTGCGCAGCTTCGGCCCCGCTATAACCCGTCTTCTCAAGGTGCTCTTTGATCTGTTGAGACCGGGGACTGGATGCCTCTAGGTACTCCTGCGAGTACCCCTTGATCTCTGGAGCGCCACTCTTCCCTGCCTCGATCTCGTAACCGAGATTGCGAAGTTTATAGGTCAAGGCGGACTGGTAAACCGCCGTCGCATAGTTCTGGGATTCGAACATCCCGCGCTCCTGAAGGGCGCGGGTCGATCCGTCTGCCCTTTCCGTCACGTTGAAAATTACTGCGTGGGTGTGGAGCTGGGGTGCAGCGTACCCGTCCACCGGCCGGGCGGTATCGTGTTCGAATTTTGCCGCTATGAATTTGCCTGTGGTTTCGGCCGGATTATTCCCCCCGATTCGCGCCTGAGTGTACCGCTCCAGCTCAGTAAGAGCGGTCGCGACAGCGGCTCTATGGGCCTCCCGGACCCGCTCATCGCCGCCGACGAGTGCGGTCAACGAAACGGACTTCGGCGCTGAAAAAGTTGCATCCCATCCCGCCCGATGCTCTACGGCGTTGGTTGTCGTGCCGTTGGCGTTCGTATATTCCTGAGCCGCACGGTGCTTGACCATCTGCTCCTCAGTTTGCGGATGCCGCCCCTCGGAGAGTCGGGCGAAGTCCTCCGCACTCACTGCGCCGCTCAGTCCCATCTTCTCGGCAAGGCGACCCTGCCACTCGCCTTGCACTGCGCCGTCCTGCTTGTAATAGTTCTGCGTCTCGGAGGTGAATTCCAGCTTGTGATAGTTCTGCGCCTGGCTGGAGTTGAGGGCTTTGGAAATGCTGAGCATTGTTCGCCTTTCTCTGGGTTACAGGTCTGTGCTTGGATCAGTAATAGGGGTGAGATTGTTCGTTCCGAAGAGCGATCCGGTGATTGGTCGGGGCGAGGCGCCTGCCGGCGAGGAGGGCGAGGCAGATGGCAGGCGCGCCGCTGTTGGCGGGGAGTTCGCGGCGACACCAACAGACTCTTCGACTACCGGACTTTCGGGTTCTGGAGGAAGAGACCGAAGCCACATATCCTCTTCCGGGATATTTCGCGGAACGATCAACGGCGCGACAACCTTCCGGTCCATGTGGGGAAACGAGAACCGCGTGACGTAGTTCCCCAGCTTCATAAAGGCGTGCAGGTCGTCGAGACCCTCGATCTCCGACCCCATCACCAAAGGCTCGATCTGCCGATCCAGGGTGAAGCTCTTCCCTGCCCTCTTTCCATCGGCGACCGTCTCACGGACGCGCTCGATCTCGATCTCCCCAATCAGCTCGGAGGCCCACTTGGCGGCGGTCGGCTCAGAGGTCTTCATCACGATCTTGGTCGACGGCATGGACAACATGACCTCGGCCATGTGGCCATAGATCACTTCAAGCTGGGCCTTCCCCTGATAGCCGAAGATGATCGGGTTGTTGCTCTTCCGTCCTTTCGTAAGTGCGGTGTGGAACTGCGGAAGGCGCTGTAATGTTGCCAGCTCGTCGATGACGAACCATGCTCGCTTCTGGCCCTCCTTGGGAAGACTGAGGAGCCGAAGGATGAGTAGATCGAGCCAAAGAGAATGTAGGGGGCGCAGGGCTTCCTGCTGCGCCTCTTCGGCGGATGGGAGGAAGATCCAACCCTTGCGATCCTCGGCCCACTTCGTCGCGCTCCACTCTCTTCCCTTCGCCTGTTCCTTGGTCTTAAGGAGTCTCAAGCTGTCTGCGATGAGGCCCAACGAACCGAGAACGCCGTTCCGCTGATCGGGAGCATCCTTCGCGATCATGGACGCAATTTCAGTACCCTTCACGCGTCTGTCAATCTCCGCCGCGTTCGACATCCAATCGACCAAATCTTGCGGCGATGGCCGGTATTTCATCAGGTGAGCGAAGACCTTCTGCGGCGTGTCAGTGAAAAACTCACCCTTCTTGTTGTCGGTCGGCTGATACAGGGACGCGGCGATGGTTCGGGCCTCGGCGGGGTTGCGCAGCTCACTCGAAGGAGTCCAATAGGGCGACCGTTCATCGAAGGGGTTGAGGATGAAGTCGCCTCGTTTCTGGTTGTAGAACCGCTGCACGAACTCCCCTGCGGGGTCGTAAACGATGGCCGATTCCCCACGATCTTCGATCTGCTGAAGCATCTGTCTCAGCAGGGTTGACTTCCCTACCCCGGTGTCGCCCATGATCTGAATATGCTTCGGTTCGGAACTCAGCGGCAACCGAATGATGGTGCCCCTCTCGTCTGTTTCGAGGCCGAGGCCCTGGCCCTTCAGGCTCTTGTTGAACTCCTGCGGAGTCAGCATCTCCGGCCCTCTCAGGAGCCGCCCATACTTCAGACGTTTGCCGCGCTTGAAGTCCATCGGGACAGAAAAGCAGAGCATAAAAATCACGACGATGCCGGTCTCGATGAGCGCTGGCCCATAGCTGCTGAGGAGGCTATCGCCGCCGAAGACGGTCGACTGAAGCCAGAGATGGATCGTCGTATCGTCGAACTTCCGCCCGGGTCCCCGGAAGAGGGTCGTGTAACCCTGCGCCGTGGCTACCGGGGACAGCGCGACGCTGATCTCCTTCCCGCCTGGCAGCATCATAGAACCCGCTGTAAAGTCGTCCGGCACGGCTACCCGAGGAGCCCGCTTCCCTCCCGCGAGAAAGATGAGCCGGTAGGAACCGTGCATGTTGAACTCGGCTCCAGCAGTGGATTTGATGAACGCGCCGGTATAGTTCCGCGCCAGAAACGGCTTCATCATATACATCCCAAAGAACAGGGTAAGCGCGATTGGAATCGTCAGGATGAGCGTTCCGTAGGTGTAGATCGGCACTTGCGGCGGCCAGATAACCGTCTCTTTTCTTCCCCATTGACTCGCCATTTTAGTGCTCCTTTTGATCTACGGTTGAATACTGTTCCATCACATCCGTCGCCGCTTTGTGCTTCGTCGTCCGTACATTTGTGAGCACAGCGCTGAACGCTTCGGGTGTCATCACGTCGCCGCACGCGATGCTCTTGAGCACAAGGTTCAAGAGCATCCGTATTGCAACAATTTCTGTAAACTGTGCGTCCGCACGAGCGCTTCGCGCTTCGCTCAACAGCACCTCACGCGCCCACTCGCTCAGAGCTTTACCCTCTGACTTTGCTACCGCTGCAAGTTCTTCTTGCTCGGCCTGTGTGACCCTCGCATTCGCCATGCAATTCCGGCTAGAGCGTCCTTTAGAGCGCGTTAGGCGCTCCTCGAAATTGAGCGGCTTTGTCGGCTCAATGCTGTTCATTTCCCCTCCTGAAGGCCCGTAAACAGTTGCATACGAGCGGTATGCAACTGTTTACGTGGGCCTCTCAAGTGATTCATTCCATTGGCGTAGACAACTGTTTACGTCGAGCCTGTTCACACCACCCAAGAAGGGATGGAGTGTCATCGTTCTCCATGTGCGGAGCACATCCTGGGTTACAACCACTACTGCGATAGGACAACCAACCAATTCAAACCTGCTGATTATTCTTGTGTCGCGACATGTAACAGCCACGATTCATGCAAGGCGGATTGCTCCGCCTGAATGAATTAGTTTGCTGCAACGCTCGCAGGCTTCGGTCCCCGTCGCGCCCCTGTCGATACTGAAGCAGCCTTCTTCACACGCAGCGCAGAAGGAGCTTTCGGGTTCGTAGTGCGATATTTTTGGAACTCGGAATCCTTGCCAAACGCATACTGAAGTGCCGAGTTCACAACTTCATCAGGTGGTCTTTGCACGAATGCAGCGTACTGATCTACCTGAATCGCGGTTGACTCTTCAAGTGAGCAGATGACGGTGAGTTTCTTCGTTTCCTTGATGTCGAGCAGTGGCATTCTTGAGTTCCTCCCAGGACTGTTTCGGTTGCGTTGCGTTGATGGATAAGTGCTCGTTGTCGTTCTGAAACGCTAAGCGTCACAGATCCGGAGCAGGAATAATCTCCGCACGGTAGAGGTCCGCCGTGAGAAACGCTTGTGTTGCAAAGTCGTATCCAGTCACTTCGATCAATTCGCGAACTCTGCGTTTGCCGTTCTGTTCTCGCTCGCAATAAAGAACGAAATCGATTGCTTCTGCGGTCTCTGAACGGATGAAGCTGTGGTTGATATTTGGTCGTGCACTCAATGCCAGGTTCGACAGTCTACTGAGTGCGTCCCACGCTGATTTTGCGTGCAGTGTGGTGAGCGTGCCGCCGTGTCCTGTGTTCATCGCCTGGAGCAAATCATTCGCACATTCGTCGCGTATCTCGCCGAAGATGATGCGATCTGGACGATGACGAAGGGCAGCTGCTAGGAGTGCGCTCGGCAGGATCGCAACCTGTCCTGGGATGGCATCGACAGCTTCCCAACGAACCGCGTTCGGCTGAAGGATTCTCAGCTCAGCAACCTGCTCGATCACGATGAGCCGGTCGGTCAGCGGAACGTGATCCAGGATCGCCTTCATTAGCGTTGTCTTGCCTGATCCAGTTCCGCCGGCGATGATGCCGTTCTTCTTCTTGAGAAGAAAGGAAACTACCTGATCCCGCACCGTTAACGGCATACTTCCCGATTCAATCAACTCATCGGTGCTATACCAGCGGTTGAACTTTCGTATTGTGAGAGTGGGACCGCCAATTGCAGACGGTGCGCCTACAACAGCTACGCGTGATCCATCCGGCATCCGTGTATTGAGAATCGGATTCTGCAGCGTCAAGTCTTGCCCCATCATGCGGGCTACTCGCTGGATTGCTGCCTCAAGCCTCTCGACGCTGTATGAATTCCTGAGCGGAATATGCTCGACAACACCGCCTCTGTCTGCGTACACGCCCGTCGTCCCATTGATCATGAGGTCGCTAATTGTTGGATCGAGGATGAGTGCTTGCAGATCATCCTCGAAAAACGGCAACACTTTTTCCCATGCGTGCGCCGTGCTCATGGTCTTGTTTCCGCGTGGAATGTAGAACCGTCCGGAGTCTGGTCGACAGAGACACGATTTTCGTGAAATTCCGTGATCGTTACGCCGAGTGGATTGATGGTTTCGTACTGCGGATTGGTCTTCGCATGGTCGCTCACCTGAGCAGGGTTGATGTAGTACGTCACTGAGGCCATCCAGTGTTCTGTGCGGGGCTTCTGAGAGTTGCGGGACGAGTAGATAAGGTCGAATGTCATCAGAGCCGTTCCGCGCGAAACTACCGCGCCAGAGATCCGCTCCTGCGTCATTGATGTGATGGTGACGTTGTTTACCTGCACCTCACTCTGTTCGACCTGTCCGGCCATAACCTGAGTCGTGAGGTGGTTATTGTTGTCCGTATTGATGAGCTGGGAAGCCAGTTGAGAGGACAAGAAGTAGTAATTCATGGGGTACTTCTTCGCGATGGTTTCCCGGTTGATTGTGTGCCGGTAATTAGCCCAATCCGTGAGGTATGTGCGAATCTCACCCTCGCGTGGGCTGTAGTTCAAATCGCTGTATTGAATTGCCTGTGCTCGTCCCGCGTCGTCGATGCGAACGTAGCGAGTGAGAGCTGGGCGGCTGGAGACGTGAACGACCGTGGCCGTGAGTAGAAGTGAAACGCCGGCCAGTGTTCCGATTGCAATACGTGCGATGCGGCGCTCGCTGTAATGCGCTGCATATACCTCGTTAGCAATCTCGTCGGCTTGCACCCGCTGTTTTGGTGTGAGCTGGCTAGTGGGAAGTGCTACGTGTGTGGACATTCTTGTTCCTCTCCTGGATTGAGTGGGTTGCATCGAGTACGCGCACGATGGTTGCAATGAAGACGATTAGGAAGACCGCGAGCACAAGCAAGCGGATGAGGATCGGTGAGCGTCGATAGAGAAGCCAGAGATAGAGCATAGGGTCACTTTCTGTTGCGATAGATTTGAGATCACATCATGCTTAGGAAAGCAGCTCGTTCGGCAATTTCGGCAACCTTGCCCGACGCTCCTGCTCCCCCTCCAAAGATGATTTGAGTGATGGTCGGAACGAGGACCATGTTCAAGATGAAGGCTATGAAGATCGTCAGAAACGGGATCAGATTTGCAAGCCAGTTCGCGATGCTGTAATTGCCCTGGAAGGTCTGGTTGATAAAGCCAATTAGGAATTGGGACCAGACAAAGATGAACGCCGCGGCCACCGCGCGAATCATTGCGAAACTCGCCAGCACTTCGATGAAGTGGAGAAATTTTCCCCGGAAAGTCTCTGTCAAATAGAGGGGTATGAATAACGGACCAAACAGAGCAGTGACGGCATAGAAGATGAAAGAGCTGCAATTGAGCAGGAACAACACGCCCGACGCAATTCCGAGGAAGCCTTCAACGAAGAAGTAGCATATCGTTTCCATGGGCGCGAATACTGAAGGCATCGGCGTATTCTGACCCGCTGTATTGAGTAGCTGGGTCAACTGATTGAGCGAGTTCTGGTCAAGAATCTGTGCGATCGCGCCCGCCATGTAAGAGAACATGCGATTGAAACCGAAACTCGCACCCGGAAGATTGTTGACCCAGTAGTACTCGATCACAAGGCAGAACAGGAATCGGAACAGAAACACCTTCAGCTCATCCATGCTGATCGATCTGTGTCCGCCGAAGTGGGCTGACCACGAAGTCATCCGAACCGCAGCACCGATGAGCGTCATAGTCGCAATAAAGGTCAACAGAATCATGCCGAAGTTCGACAATGCGCCGCCGTTCTGCATAGTCAAGTCCGTAAGGCTCTGCGTGAATTGGCTGAGCCAGTCGATGGCTCCGGGTGTCGTGTTCATAGAGGGCTCTCGCTCGATTAGGGTGTGGGTTTCTTCAATGTGTCTGACTTGTTGACGGCGTCCGATTTGTTCGTTTTCTGTGCTTCTAGTTGCTTCCGGTACTCTTCATCGTCCTTCCGGATTTGCTCCTGGTCGTGAAGTCGTTTCGTCGCGATGGCAGTATCCAGTGTGTTGTGCTTCTCGATCTGGATAAGTACGGCGCTGAGTACCGTCAGCGCCGTAAGAATGGCTATCAGGAACTTCATGTGAACTGTGTTCGGCATCTCGTCCCCTAAAAATAGGTCGTCCACGTGTTCGACTCGTTACCTGCGTATGTTGGATTGCTGGCCTGTGCGGTGAGCTTGTAGGAAGCATCGTTGATGGTCAACGATGCAGCATTCCGCTTGTCCATGTTGTTGACGGCCGCTTGCGCGGCCAAGCACGCCTGAAGCTGTCCTTGTGCATGAGCCTCTTCCATCCGCTGTGAGTTGGAGATGTTAAGCAGGTTGAGCTGCTCCACCTCGCTATTGGTGGAGGTCGTCGTGTCGTAAATGGACGTGTTCAGAGCGCTATTCGCTGGCAGATTGGTTGTCCTGCTGGCGTTGTACGCTCCGACGGCACCGAGACATTGAGTCGAAGCCGCGTCCATCGCCTCGATGTGAGCAAGCGTTGAAAGCCTGTCACTAGCACCGACGATCTGGTTTCCCCAGAACGACGACGATGTGCCAGATATCGCGAGATTCATGATCTTCCAAACCGTACTCGCGTTTTGCGACTGACCATTCAACTGAGCCTGGAGGCCGCTCGTCTCGCCGTATGAATTCTGGACAGATGAATTCATGAGGGCGTTCTCTGCGGTTCTCCAAATCGACTTGGAATTGAAATACTTAAGGTTGTTGAAAATGGTGTTGTAGGTGGTGATGGACTGGTTGTAGATCTTCAACGCAGTCCCGGCCATCTGTATGTCCTGGATGAGCTGCTGGCTAAGCGTAAGGTTGGTCTGCGAGCCTTGCGCGATCCGGGTTGCTTGGTTGACGAGCCCCTTTGATTCGTTCGATATCTGGACTACGGCGTGGGCGGATTGAGTGGGGTCAAACACAACCCCACCGAACTGAGCATGGGCTGGGACGGCGCTTGCTAGGGCGATGAATCCGCCTGCAAGTGCGAGCCAACGTGCGGTCATTGCTGTTTTCATGATTTCTCCTTACAGCGTTGGGTTGACGCGGTGTTCCGCGTAGGAGGGAATGAGTATGTCTTTGCCGATGTAGACACGCGCACGGGAACCTTCCTTGAGCGTGATAATCGGTAGCTTGTTTAGGAAATGGTTGAGAATCTGTTCGCCCTCCATGCTGGTTTGCGAGGAGATGCCGTTGCGTATCTGGCTATTCGTTGTTAGGGCGCTCCCGTCGTTGCCGATCTGCGCGAGTCCTCCCAAACCCCCGACTGCGGCGGCGGCGGCAAATGCCTGGAGATAGCCGTGGTCAACCTTGGTTGCAAGCCCGGTCGTTCCGATCTGATCGAGACCCGCGTATTTGTCGATATCGAGCGAGAACCCATCTGGGCAAACGGCGCGATGGAATACTACCGCCATCTTGTGTTGCTGTTGGTTGTTGATGGCTTGAACCTGACCAATCAGCCGAGTGCCCTGGGGAAGCAAGAGCTGCTGATGGTCATGGGAGTAATAGTCCGTAGTGAGCATAATCAGGACCGGCCCGGACATCCCCGCATCAACGTGGTTGGTCACCACTCCCTCTAGGACGGTGCCCTCAAAGACGCGATACAGCTTGCCGCCGTATTCGTCGAAATCGTAGGCGGCCATCGGGTTCTTGTCCCGCTTGTCACCTGGTTTAGGCTCGTCCTCCTGATTTTCTGCAACATCCGTGATCCGCTGGTTAGCTACAACGCTTGGTCCTGAAACGCCTGGCCCTGAACTCGTTGGTGTACTTCCTGCTGGCTTTTCTTCATGCGTTTGGAAATCAACCGCGACGGTATCGCTATTGAGCGCGTCCAAGCGGCGTTTCTCCCGGTCCGCGGCCTTCTGCTTGGCTTGTGCCAGTGCTTCCGCCTGGCCGGAGGTCTGTCTTGGTGCGTTTGCGCTGCTTCCATAGATCGCCGCGCTCTGGGCAGCCGTCATCGGCATCGATGGATCTGCTTCGGGTGCCGGTATTCCCCGGTCCTGTGCTTGTAACGCTGCGATGGCTTGTTGCAACTGGGCTTGTTCAGCGTCGTTCTTTGCCATCAATTGCTGTTGCTTCTCGAAACCCGTTACCTGCTGTGGATCGGCGGTAGCAGGCCGCGTCTGGAGTGCGCTCTTCGCGGCCTCCTTCTTGCGGCTGCTGCCGGTCATGGCGTTGTACGCTGTCGAGATGCCAATGAGGAGTACAGCACCGAGGAGAACGAGCACAATGGGCATCGTCTTCCTAATCGGTGGCTTTGCGGTCGGCTGTTGGGGGACGGTTTCCATTAGTTGGCCTCCCCACGGTGAAACTCGACCTTTGCCTTACCGATCGCTACGTATCCGTTCTGGAGGAGCTTCGGAACTGTATAGAGCCCATTCGCGAAGTCAAAGTTGATAAGCGACCCCTTCTTGTCTTTCAGTTCGTAAACCACAGGCGGCTCTTCAAACTTGCCCTGGATGTATGTAAATTTCCCGTCATCCCAGATTTGCTTGACGCCAAGCGCTCGTGCTTTGCTTTGGTCCCAGCTATAGTCAAAGTGCAGATTGCTCGGATACGAGCTTGCATATTTTTCCTGAGCGTCTTGAGCTGCCTTCCGATCCGCGCTTGCTTTTGCCTGGGCATCGGCAACCTCCCTTTCTAGGCGGTTCTCCTTCTCCATCACCTCGGCAGCCGGCACGAAGACCGGCGCTTCGGCCATCTTCTTTTGAGCCTCTTTATCCGCAGGGATTAGGAATACGGTTGAGTCGAAGCTGGGGTTGGGGTCGCCGGACACCTCCTGCAATTCGAGGGTGTAATCGTTGCCGTGATCCGAGATGATGTGGACGTTGGTGCTGCTCTTTGCTGCTGCTGCTTTGGGCTTCACGCTGATGAAGCGGCTGGCAACATGACCGGCGTTGAAGATCCAGTCATCCGTGTTTCCGCCGAATACCGTCGCGACCTTTTCTTCGGCTGGAAGCTCCAAAAGGGTTGATTCGTTGAGGCTCGTGCGGATGATTGGCGGCTGAGAGGTCGTGCTCACTTCGACCGTTCGAGGGGCTTTTTGCTGCACTGTGGCCGGGGGCGCTGCGTGTGCGTTGACCGCAAGCAACGCACTTGCGGCGATGAGTAGAGGTGTTTTCATAGGTCGGTCTCCTAGTGAAGAATTTGCTTTAACTTCGTGCTGGTTCAAAGTTGTGAAGGTTGAAAAGCGAACACGGTGGAAAGCTTCGTGAATGTCGCGCAATCGCGTTTGCGGCAACGAGATCGCAGTTCAGCGTTATGCGTCTTCGCCGGAGACGAACTTCGTAATGCCCTCTTGCAGTCCCCACTTCGCAATCAGCCGCCCGCGCCTTGCTCGGTCTTTCGGCCGAGTTGAGAAGATGGCGTAACTGCGTGGATCGAGGTTTAGAGTCACAACCTTGGTGAGCCCGTCGCGGCGTAGGTAGAGAGCTTCGCGAGCTCCGAGACTCTCGAAGAGGTTCAACTGCTGATCCGTCATCTTGAAAAGCTCACCGTAGAATTTCCGGTTGAACGTTGCATCCGGGAGCAAAAGAATGGAGGTGCAGGAGTTGACGATGCTGTCGGCGTTCTCCCCGAGGTCGTTCGCCGACTGCCCAATCATCGTGACGCCACCAAGATTTTTACGGACCTGCTTGATGCTCGCAAGGGCGCCTTCGAGCAGTTGCTTGTTTTTCATGTTCGAGAAAATCTCCTCGATCACTACATGCTTCGGCACACCAAGATTTCTAGGGTCATACACAACGTCGTCGATCCTGCGTAGCAACCACACCATCAGAGGCTCGATGAGGTCCGAATAGTCCTTTGCCACTCCTGCGAAATCCCAGCACTGTATCCGGGAAAGGCTGAGCGAGTCCTCAACGTTGTCGAAGATCGCGTTGTAGACGCCTGTACCTACCCACTTAGCGAGATAGCGGTTGAGGTGCTTCGGCAGGAGCAGGTTGGAAAGCCTGCGGTTCTTCGGGTCTAAGAGGTACATACTCTGCACCTCTTTGAAGATCACGTCCTCGTCTTCAGGACTGAGGTCTGCGCCGCCGTTCGTGACCAGCAGCTTGACGAAGTTGTAAAGAAACTTGATGTTCTTTTCTGTCGGTTCGAGCGCAAAGGGATTCACTCGCGGCCCATCCAGGCCGATGCGGTCTACCCTCCCGCCGTACAGCTCGACCATGCTCTCGTAGCTGTTGCCGATATCGAAGATATATGTGAAGCCGTTGTATTTCCGCTCCAAGCCGAGCATTTGGTTGGTGTGTACGGACTTGCCTGTGCCTGGAGGTCCGATGATGAGCATGACCCGCACACCATTGACATAGACATCCTGAAAGAAGGGTGTTCCCTGCCTCGTCTCGAAGACGTTGAGGTATTCATTGTCGAGGTCATCCGACAAGGGATACCCGATATGCGGAGCGAACACAGGCGAAAGACGCGCATGATGGTCCTCGCCCAGCCACAGGGGGAACACGCTGAATTGGTTGTTGCCGGGAAACATCGCATAAAACGCCGATAGATTTCCGAGCGTCTCCTCGATGATGCTGGCCTGGGCATCAACGAAAATCCGATGCACCATCGGCGCGTTGTCTCTGAGCTCGTCGGCAGTCCGTGAGGAGAGGAGGAGTCGAGCGGTGTATTCTCCCTGCGCTTTTTTGCCAAGTTCCGTGACGACCAGACTGAGATCATCGACGCCTTCCGAAGCAGCCTTTGCTCCTGCGCCTTTGTCGAGCGCGGCGAAGTTTCTACCTGCCATCACCCGTTGGAAGATTCCGACTTTGAAGAAGTCGAGCCACTTCTCCTGAGCTCCAATCTCCTTACGTACCGAAGCTGCAGACTTGGGCCGCCATGTTGTGCATAGCACACTGTCACAGTTGAGGTTCGTGATGCCGCTGAATAAGCACGGCTGGGAGGCGACGGGCGTGCTCGTCATCGTGAACATCTGAACGTATCGCTTGCCTATACGAAGATGGTCAGATTCCCAAGAAACAGCGCTGCTGACAATCTGCTGATCCACGCCGGTATCGGCGATAAGCCTGGTCTCTCCCGCCCATTCCTCAAGGTTGAAGAGTTCGCAGAAGAATTGGAAAGTCTGCTCTTTCTCCAGAAGCTGGATACCGATGTGGGCATTCAGATGTGTTTCGAGAATCGACGCCGCTTTCTGCAAATCAGCTAAAAGCCTCGCGTTCTCGTTGGCCTTATCCTTCGGCTTCGCTGCGAACGGGTTGACCAGTTCCGGCTCAAATGTGAGACACCAATGGAGATCGATGCGCCGAAAATTGGCCGTCTTGTCGAGAAATGCGAGGCGATCTTCCACGAAAGACTGCGTGATGGGATCGTCATATTTGGCCTTGCGCGGAATGGCGAAGCCGGATGTGACTCGCATGTACTGATAGAGACATGCACCTTCCGGTAGCCCACGAAGCCCACCTTCGATCGCTCGTATCCTTGCATCAAGCTCCTGGTCTGTGAGACCTTCCTCGTCCACCCCGGTGACCGAAAATAGGCACCCATAACCACTGCTTTTAGTGGCAAAGACGGTCGGACTGACAAACCGTGCGATGGGCACGATACTATTCGCGGCCTTCGCGTCGGTGAACCATTGATTAGCGTTTACGCGGGTCATAGTAGCTCTTTTGCGTGAAGCTCAGGCCCCACAGTTGAAACATCTTTGGGTGTTTGCGAACGATCAACCAGCAGGCACCGGTGATCACAATGAAGATCGCGAGCGACAGTAGATAAAACCGAAGGAGGAGAACCAGGATCGACACAATCACGATGCCCATCCAGATAGGTAAGCTAAGCCCCAACTTTTCCCGAGGCTTATTGAGTGCTTGATTGATCGGTAACGGCTCTCCTCGCTTGGTCGTTTGCATGGTTAGGCCATCACCTTTGCAGCGTGCGTAACGACCATTGAAATGGTCTGTCCGGTGAGTGAGCTGACCCACTGGGGCGCGAAGCCGATGACGATGCCGGCAAACAGTCCGCCACCGATAGCCATGAATCCTCCAGCGATGTTCCGGCCCATGAACTGGAACACGCCGAAGACGATGCCGATGACGACAGCGATTGCGCCGCCGAGCATGGCTGTTTTCTCGACCGAGGACATTGCAGTCGTCACTCCGGTTAAATCCACCGTGCCCTGCGCATGAGCTGCGATAGGTGACACGGCCAGAGCGACAAGGATGGGTCCGAGCGTGCGACCAGCCATTCTCAGATGCTGCTTGGTGAAGGTTTTCGCGGCCATGGTCGCGAGGCGGGAAGTTATTTTCTGGCTCAAGGTTTGGCTCCTATGTTCTGCGTGGGTTAAGGTTCGAGTCGTGGCTCAGACTATGCAGCTTCAAGCATCGGTACTGGCCCAGGGGAGTGCAGTTAGGCGCTCAAACTGAGCGCGTTACACAACTACGTCGAACCACCCCCTTTCCAGATCAGCTCTCGCAACGTACACATATCTGTGTAGCATAGATATGTGATCTATATACACATCCTTATACTGCATAAATTCGTGCTTGTAAACACAATGCTGTAGGGCAGTGTTTTGTGTACCTGCTGCACATTTCGATGCCTCTGGAGGTTGTGAATGCACGAATCGGTGTGTAATGAAACGGGTTGGAACTAATCCATTGATAAAATTGCGGTGGAGAGTGCTCGACCAGGACGCTAGGATGGGGCTCTGACAAATCTCCAACAAAGAGGTTCGGCACAATCCGCATGCTCCGATACGATTACGACGAATTTCGCGTGGCGCTGGGAAAGCGGATAAAAGAGCTTCGCAAACAACGCGGTATGACGCATCGCGTGATGGTGAGCGACTATGGATTCCACCTGACCCAGATCGCGCGAATTGAACGAGGAGAATCTTTCTCCGTGCCGACGCTCCTTCGTTTAGCTGAGACATTTCAAGTGCCGGTCGGGGAGCTAATCTCCGGCATCGGTGAAATTGATGGGGACGAGCTGAAACCGAAAGCCGCCATTGACTCAAAGAGGTCAAAGGAAGTGAAGCCGCCCAAGGAAGCGAAAGCGTCAAAGAAATGACCTTGTCTGCTTGCAAAGAACTCCGGCGCGGATCTCGCTGGGGGGTATCTGCTCTGAATTTCGGCATCTACTAGCTAAGCGCGTTGACGGAGATGTTTTTTGACAGTCTGCTGACAATTTCTTTTCCACAGAGAGAATCACGGATGAATCAAACACAATTGCATTTCGTCCATGCACAAGGCCGATGTATTTCCTCCGCAGAGAGAGAACCTCGGGTGATACGAACGCAATTAAATGTCGTCGATGAAATGTGCAGTGCTGTGTCTCCAGCAGATCGAGAACATCGAATGAAACAAACGCAATTACATCTCGTCGATGCACAAGGCAGTGCAGTTTCCTCGACCGTGAAATCTGCCGTGGAAGTGGTATTTAGGTGGGTGCTTCGAGATTTTCCGCATGTTGATCCGGCGATGATTGCGGAGTGGGCAGAAGAAGTCGGCTGTGCAATGGAATCGAAAGGAAATCAAATCGTCGCGCACGAGCGATACGCCTACACAGCGTTGAAAGGCAAGGTACGTGACTGGCTACGGACAAAGACTGCCCAGGAAGAATCTGCCGGCATCGGTCAGGATTTAGAACGATTGGGGGGTGTCGATCGGTCATTTCAAAGGGAACTTGATCGAAAGTTGCTCTTTGAACAATTAAAGACAGCACTGAATGAGCGTGATCGTTATATTCTCGTTCTGCTCCTACAAGATGAAACGAGCCCAGCTGTCATTGCGACGGCCCTCGGCTTGAGCTATCCAGCCGCTGCTAAAGCTATTCAGCGGGTAAAGGAGCGTATTGCTGCATCACTAGTTGGTGTTTCCGGTAGGAATGATTTCGGCCACGGTTCACCACAATTCTGCGAGACGAAGGGTTAGGCCGTCACTTGGATTCCGAATTGATGAACGACTTTTTGCTTGAGGCATTCCCGAACCCGGAGCGGAAAGGCTGTCCTGATGAAAGCACTCTGAAGGCGCTCGCGGAGAACCGTTTGCCCCTCGAAGATCCGGCTGGACTCCATCTTGCTTCCTGCTCAGAGTGCTACGGAGAATATCGACATTACCGCTTGGACTGGAAGGAGGCCAAGGAAGCTGAATCGGCAAGCGTGACTTCTGTTTCAGGGTCGAACGATGCGAAATCTTCAGCCATTCATCTTGCTGCTAAGCGACCATCGTCTCGTTATAAGGGATCATTCCTTGCTGTTGCTGCATCTGTACTCGTCATTTGTGGTGCAGCGATTGCGTACAGATATCAGCATCAGACATCTACGGCTCCGGTGCAGATTGCATCTACCGCGCCTGTTGATGCCAAAGTGGATCTCTTCAATGCACCGACCTTGCGAGGTGTAGACGACGATGCTGCTCCTCTACAAGAAGTCTCTTTGCCTGCGGCAATTGTTCATCTGTCAGTAACTCTTCCACGTTTCAGCCAAAGCGGGCAGTACGAGGTTGTTGTATCGCAAGACCGCGGTGGGAGCCAGCGCGTCGCCAAGGGTTTTGGTACGGCGGTGGATTCGAACGGAAAAGTTGGCATGGACGTGACGCTTGATCTCAGAGCCGCGAAGGCCGGGTCCTATTTTCTCTCGACTGTTCGTGGCTCGGATAACGGTACGTACTACTACCCTCTTCAAGTCAAATAGAAATGGCTCTCGCGGTTCTTTCCGCTTCACCAGCAACGGCTTGACTGTCCTGAGTCGCAGGTCAAAGCATCATACGATTAGACATGACTACTTCCCCCGGCCAGGAAATGACCCTGACAAATAGCGCTAAGCGTGAAGTTCTTGAGCGAGTGCTCAAAGCTCTAGATTCGAAGTTTTACAAACCCGAACTGCTCGATGCAACGTGGCGGGATGCCATTGAAAGTCATCGTAAAGGGATTGAATCTGCTCCGACACAAGACGCCTTCGAGCTCGCAGTAACCGGTCTTCTACAGACTCTTAAAACCTCACATCTCGGGTTCTTTCATGGAACCGCGAAGAGAGCGTCAAGCCGTGCTGCTCTGAGCGCTACCTATCTTGCAGATGAAACCGCGAACGGATCGCGTTGGATTTTCCAAGACGTACATGACGGTGGTTCCGCAGCTCTCGCCGGCATTCAGCCAGGAAACATTCTCCTTCGCGTCGATGGTAAGGAGATCGTGCCGCCAGAACATCCGGTCTTCCCGATGGGTGCCAGTTCGACGATCGACTTCGTTGCGAACGATGGCCAGGAGCGGACGGCTTCTGTCGATGTGGCTCAGCCCAAAGGCAAGAAGCTACAGTTCGTTGAGCCTACCCTCGTGCAGTCCAAGTTGCTGAGCGAAGGTATCGGCTACCTCAAGGTCGCAATGTTTCCGGGGATGATAGGGGTCGAGGTCGCGAATTCGATGAGCAGTGCTATCGACGCGCTGGGCAACATTAGCCGTCTCATAATCGATCTTCGCGGGAATACAGGTGGAGGCGCAGGTGCACTGCGGCTTATGAGCCTCATGACGCCAAATCGGGCGCCAGTCGGCTTCTCTCCAGGTAAGCGATGGGCCAAACGTGACCTGGCTGCGGAGAAAACACGGTTTCCACGTCTTGGCAAAATCCCAGCTTCCAAAGGCGCTCTATGGTTACTCGGTCTTCAGTTCCTCCCGGCGCTAGTCACCAAGTCACCGATTGTGCTCGAAACGGAAGGTCTGGGAACTAAGCCCTATGACGGTAATATTGTGCTTCTGGTGGATCGCCACACGGCGAGCGCCGCCGAAATGGTCACAATCTTCGCGAAAGAAAACCATCTCGCTACGATTGTTGGGGAGAAGACGGCCGGTCGGCTTCTCTCAGCGACCTCCGTGAAAGTTGGACATGGCTTTCGTCTTGCGCTGCCAACAGGCGCGTACTTCACCTGGAACGGTACTGCGCTTGAGGGCAGTCCGATTGAACCCGATGTGATCGCCGATTTCGATTGGCAGGAACGCAGAAGTGGAGTGGATGCCCAGCTTCTGAAGGCGCTCAGTATCGCGGGTTAAATCAACTCAGAACGTGCCGTTTGGATCGCCGACAATCTGAAAGCTTGCCCAATAGTAAGGAGGTAAACCTCTATCTAACAGCTCCAATTGTGCTGTGCGAAGAGCTTCAACCTTGCGATTGTGGACGGCTAGTTTGGAATAAAACTGCGCCATCAGGTGCTCTGTTGTGTGATCTTCCAACTCCCACAGTGTCGAAACAACCGTATCAGCTCCTGCTTCAATGAAAGCATTGACCAGGTTAGCAACTCCGGCTTGTCCCACTGGGCCGACTCCCGTATTGCAGGCAGAGAGTGTAACCATCCTCGCTTTAAGATGGAGACCGCGAATCTCTCGAACCTGCAACAAGCCGTCTTCACCACTGCCTTGATCGGGCGCAAAGATCAATGCGGAGCGGTCCGGGTAGTCGATGTCGGCATATCCGTGTAGCGCCAGGTGAATCACATCGGTGCTTTCTGAGGAAAGCTTTTTGAAGCGAGACTCGGTGGCGTCCGCACCAAGCAAGATTGTGCTGGGATGTGGCAAGTCCTCTGCGATAGTCTCCACTTCCTGCTTGCTATCTGGAAGAGGAACGAGCTGGCTTCGTTGAGGACCGGTGATAGCCCGAACGATCGGATTCCGCGTGTCTGCTGGCTGGGTCCAAGCAGCAACACCGATGTAGGGCATGGAGACCACTTCCCTGCCCTGAGCCCTCTGTGCAATGAGGTCAAATACTGTGGCCGATGGCGCCACGTCAACGGTGTGCGTCTTCAAGACGTAGCCGGCCTTGTCTGCGAGTGCTGAGAAGGGCAAGAGATGGAGTGAACCATCTGGAACAATCACGAGGTCGGTCTTCTGGGCGTATTCTTTCATTGGCCCCAGCAGCTCAGCGAAAAGACGCTGAGCTAGCGCTCGATCTTCCTTCTCCCCTCGAATCTCTTTCCTGTATTGATTTGCATCTTCCTCGATCACGCTCTTTGAAGGCAGGCGATACGGTGTGACGGAATCATGAGTGATCGCAAACGCCTGAGAGTTTGGTTCTGCCAGAACGTATTCGATCAATAAGGCGTTCGGCGAAAGGCTGCGTTGTAAAACTTTTAGGTGAACCGGATGAGCAATAGTCTCTTGTGTGAGGGTACTTGGGTTGATTTGCAGCTCAGACGTGTAGATCGCGTTTGTGATTGATGCTCTAGCAGCGGGGTCATCGGTATTGATTAGCGCAATGTTGAGACGCGTAAGCTCGCTCTCTTCAGGAGTGGCCGGGTGAACTGGCTGGCTTGCGTGGTGTTCGAGCGCTTCAGATTCAACGCGACCTCGGACCTTTTCGAGTGCTCCCAACGCTTCTTCGTATCGTTTCTGTCTGCATAGAGAAGCAAAATATCCCGAGTAGACGTCGCTCATCTCGGCGAGCAAATATCGCTGAATATTTATCGTCGCGGCATGTTCAATCATTACGTCGACCAGGGCAATGCTCTTTCGGTAGAGTGCGTCAGACTCGTCCACGTGTCCCAGTTGCCCCATAATTCCAGCCTTGATGGCTAGATTACGCGGCACCAAATAGAGCTCGTCTGGAATCTTTGTGTTCGCTTCTATGGCGTCGTTGATCGCATTTAGTGCACCGGGCAGATTTCCCACGTGTTCATAGCTTTGTGCGAGAAGGCCGCCAGCGTCCGTTACTCCGCGGTAATTATCGATTTTCTTGGAAATGTTGATTGCTTGCTCATAGTCCGAGATCGCGGCGGTCCAGTTGCCACTCTCACGGCTGATCGAACCCCGAGAGATGTAGACCTGTGACTTGTGAGCTTCGTAAGTTGTTCCCTGGAGTCGGGCAAGCGACCGATTTGCTAGCGCGAGCGCCGGTTCGTATTGATGTAGTCCGGCAAGCGCCTCGATCTTTGCGTAAACAGCGATTGTTGGGTATGCGAGTCCTTTGGTCGAAGTAGCTATTTTGATCGCCTGATCGAGTGGGGTCAGAGCTTCCTTGTAACGATGAAGTTGAACCAAGCCTGCGCCAAAGACACTCGCATAGCGCACCGTGGCGGCTGGATCGCGCTCGACCTTTGAGAGGCCCCAGGCCCGCACAACCTGTTTCTTCGCGGTATCGGTGTCCCCCAAGATAAATGCGGCAATTCCCTGCTCGCCTTCAGCGCGAGTTGCCAGTTCGTAATGATGCAGCTTGATGGCGAGTGAAAAGACTTCTTGCCAGGTTGCGCGCGCTTCAGCAGCATCGTAATTGACCTGAAGCATTCCTCTAATTGTGAGGATTCTAAGTTTCGTCTCGGGGTCTTGTGCCTCTGGCTTTGCGAGATCCTGTGTCAGTCTCAGGATCGTCGCAGGAGCACTCACGGATTCATCAGCGGGAATCTCGCTCACGGCCGCATAAAGCGCTTTTGATGGCCGGTTTTGAAGTCTAAAGAGTTGTGAAGCCTTGGCATAAATCGGCTGCGCTTCAGCCCAGCGATTTCCCCATGAAAGAGTGTCAGCCTTGTCTAGCAAACCGTCTGCTGAGTCTGGGGGAGCCGATGAGTGGTGCGGGGTGACTGCAAAGAAGTAAGCGCCTCCCACAAGTGCGATTGCTAATCCAGTAACAGTGGCAGTTTTCCTGACCCAGGGGGAACTCAGCATCGCCTTATCTTAGCCGAGCATACACAAGTTTGTGTCAACAACCGGTTCCCTGCGTTGTTCAAATCAAGCGAGCGAAACACTACCAGATAGCGATTCGCTTACAGGTAGTGAATGGCCTACTAGCAACGGGCTACAGGAGTGCTAATTCTCTGTTTCGGGCTGCGAGTACCGGGCAATGATGTCTTCGGCTTCGGCCTTACGTTTCTCAGTAGCATTTGGATTCGCCAGCGTCTGTCTTGCATCTCGAACCATCCATTCTGTCAGCTTCCGATCTTCTTCCTCTTTTCGGAGCCTCTCCTCTTCCGCCAGTCTCTTTCTTTCTTGATGCCGCTGGCGGAAAGTATCGAATGAATATCCACTGAATGATTGCGGTACGGTGGCGAGAATTAGCCCGACGGGATTGGTGATGCTCCGATTGCTGCGCGTGAGGTCGAGCTTTTCGCGAACGAAGAAGGCTATCTCTTCGGCCTTGGCATCCGGTCTGACTTTTCTGCAGGCGCGGATGAGCTGATCTGTTGCCGCATCGTCAACGGTCCAATAGGTGTTCATAGCTTTCGAGACACAAGCCAAATCAGCCTGAATATCGAAATCGTATTCACTACCTGTAAGCGAATCGCTATCAGGTAGTGAATCGCTCATAGGTTGCGTATCGCTTACAGGCTGCGTATCGCTCACTGATTGAACGCTGTTCGCTGGTTTTGTTTTCCCCTTCTTTGCCTGTGCGAGTCCTGGCAAAGCAATCGGCACTCCGGTAGCGGTCACGAAGAGTACATTTTTTTGACGAATAACGTATTCAAGGCCCGCCGCGCGGCGACGCTCAAGGATCTCTTTGTACGACAAGACTCTGTAAGATTTTGCGATCATGTCGCGACTGCTGAACTCGCCACTTTGTTCAATTGCAAGTTTGGCTGTAAGGTTTGCTAGATTCAGCCTTACGTTGGCTTTGTGCATTCTCGCTCGATTCGCGAGTTCGGCATACCCGATGCGAACTATTCGCGAGCCCAGTGGATTTGCAGACGAGGGTTTACCTTCCTCCCACAGGATTCTGTATAGCGTCTCTTCGCCTGCAGAGTGCGCATCTTGAGAAAGCCTGCATTTCCGGATCTTTCGATTTTGAGAGGGAACTGAACCAAGTATAAAGTTAGTAAATGATGGCGATTCGCTCATAGGTAGCGTATCGCTAACAGGGTGCGATTCACTTACAGGTAGTGAGTCGCTTACAGGTAGCAGTTCGCTCTCAGGTAGTGTATCGACGAGTGGCGGGCCTTCGGGAGCTGTCGGCAGTGTAGCTGCTTGTGAGCGCTTGGGGCGCATTTCGATAACAGCTTTTTGTGTCGCAGGTTTGGTTTTCGTTGGGACTGTAGGCGTATCGCTACCTGTAAGCGAATCGCCTACAGGTTCGAGGCGTGAGTCCGGCTCATCGGGCACATCTTTGAAGTGACCGCTGCGAACTTCCTCGGGCTTGATGTCGAGAAAGGACATCATCCCTTTCAACGCGGGCGAGTTCGCGGTCTCAGCCCAATTGAGCGGCTCAATCTTGCGATTTCGACTTGTCTGCTTTGTTTGCCCGGCCATTCAGTTAGCCCTTAAGGATCTCTAGAATCTCATCTGCCACACGCTTGTAATCTTCAATGGCCTTACACTTTGGGTCGTAGTCAATCAAGAATTGCCCGGCGCGGGCCGCTTTCGTGACTGACTGGTCCGTGCGAATGACGTTGAGTAAGGGAATTGACATTCCCTCCGAAAGGCCCTTCAGGCCGTCGAGAATCGTTGTGGTCATTGCTAGCCGTCGATCTACCATGACTGGAAGCAATCCAATCGTTTGAATGCTTGAGCGAAGAAGCTGGTTGAGCGACTTCGCTGCCTCGATCGAGGCCATCGCACCTTGGAACGAAAGGGTGTCCATGCCGATCGGGATCAAGACTCGCTCTGCATAAACCATCGCGCACGTCTGAAGTAGTGTGATTGAAGGACTTACGTCGATAAGAACAACATCATAGTTCTTGTCGACCGAAGAAAATATCTGGGTAAAGGCGTGTTCGCGGGCGACATTCCCCATCAAAATCGTCTCGACCTTCGTTGTCTCTCGGTTGGAGCACATGACATGCAAATTATCGCTAACGCGGACAATGCAGTCGTCGAAGATCAGGCGCTCAATCACGAAGTTGTATAGCCCGTATTCGGGCTTGAGATTGAGAATGCTGCTGATGGACCCTTGAGGGTCTGTGTCGATGACCAGGACCCGTTTGCCGCGGTCGGCAAATTCTCTTGCAAGTGTCGTCGTGGTCGTTGTCTTTGAGACGCCGCCGCGCTGATTGGAAATCACAATTTTCAGGCTCATTGTCTCTCTCTTTCGAGTGCCTCACGAAGCTGCTGAACCTCAATGGGACGCCACATCCGGTAATTGTTCTCGGGGTCACGCATCGGTTCAGGCCAAATTCCGGCAGCAAGCCGGCGCAAAAGGGTGCGCTGTGAGATTCCCAGCACTGACGCAACCTCAGAAGTCAGCAGATTGTCAGATTTGCGTACTCTTTTGCGTGGTGACATCGTAGTGAGATCGTATGCGATCACGAGACCTGATACTAGCGCAAAGTACAAACCCATGACAAGGTGAACATAATTGGACAACAGGGCCTTTTCGGCAACACTAAGGACAAAGAGAACGTCGTCGTCGTTATCTATTTTTTTACTATTTTTCTTTTCTAAGAAACTTCCCTAAAAAGCTTACCTATTAAGCGTAAGCGACTCGCTTAGAGGTCCTGTCAGCAGTTCGCTCCCAGGTCCTGTAAGCGCTTCGCTTTCAGCCCTATACGCGATTCACTTACTCCCCCAGTGAGCGAAACACGTACTATAAGCGATGCGCTACCTGTAAGCGTATCGCTTGTGTAGGGCTGACAACGAAAATAGCTTTTAGCTTTGGTGCTGGCTTCGCAGCTCTGCGAGGAATGCCCGTAGATCATCATCTTCTACCTCGGGCGGTCTAGCAGGCGGCTCCAAAACCGCTTGCACCTGGGCGAGGTCGTTCTGCATCGCCTGCGCGAGTAGCGCCAAACTCTCAAGCATGGCGACCGTAGAATCGGCGGTAATCTCTAATCGCCCAGGCGAAAGGGAGATGTGTTCCGGCAGGTCTCTCAGCATGATGCTACGGAGGTCCGCAGGTAGAGCAACTCTCAATGGTTTAGGAGAGGGCGGTGCTTCGGCCTCGCGGACTCGGGATCGAAACGCCTGGTCGAAATCCTGCGCGTCAATCATGGCGTCCAGGAAGCTGAGCAGGAAATTGCGTTCCACAAAGTGGGCTCCGCCGACCGGCTGCACCTCTCCGATGGCCTTCATCAGCGTCTGGGCGGTGGCCCGGCCGACGCCGAAGAGCCCTTCAATATCCACGCGGCCCCATGTTTCGGTACGTGCGTGAGCGGCGCGCTCCCGGATGGAGTGCAGATCGCGGGACCATTTGACGGGACGACCCATCGAAAACCTCAGCTTTCTGACACCTTCAGGATACCGGGATTATTGGCACACCTGCTGAAAACCACCTCGATGGAACATCGTAAATCATCTACGATAATGTATATTGTCGTCGGCAATTTCGTGCTATCGTCAATTTTGCAGCAACTGCTGCAAAATTGGGCGCTGCTACCTTATTGATGGTGGAGGAGACGCAGGATGTGGAGTACAAGCACCGGCCACGACCGTTTGGGCCTACCAGAAGGGCAGGGAAGCGCTTCTGTCGAGGACGGAGGGCGCCGTGGCTGAACTAATCCCGCTCCCTTCGGGCTACCCAGCGCTGCTCGAAGATTTAAAAACCCGGATTCGCGCCGCCCAACTGCGCGCCGCCCTGACGCTCAACCAGGAAACCATCCAGCTCTACTGGTCCATCGGACAGGATCTCTCCTCCCGCTTTGCGGCTGAGGGGTGGGGAACGAAGGTGGTGGACCGCCTGGCCAAGGATCTCGGAACGGAATTTCCCGGCGTGGAGGGCTTCAGCCTCCGGAATCTGCGCTACATGCGTTCCTTTGCCGAGGCCTGGCCTGATCCCCAAATTTTGCAGCTTGCTGCAAAATTGCCCTGGGGACATCACATGGTCCTGCTCGACCGTCTCAAAGACGGCCAGAGCCGGGAATGGTATCTGCGGGCGTCCATCGAACACGGATGGAGCCGCAACGTTCTTACCCATCACATCTCGACCGGGCTACAGGAACGGGAAGGGAAGGCGCTCACCAATTTCTCCCGAACGCTGCCGGCAGAGGATTCGGATCTGACGCAACAGATTCTCAAGGACCCCTATTCGTTCGAGTTTCTGACCCTGAGCTCCAGCGCCAAAGAACGGGAGCTGGAGCGTGGGCTGCTCAAGCATCTCCGCGACCTTCTGTTGGAGTTGGGCCGCGGCTTCGCCTTCGTGGGAAGCCAGGTGCAGCTAGAAGTCGATGGGCAGGCCTATTTCATCGATCTGCTCTTTTACCATCTCCGGCTGCATTGCTATTTTGTGATCGAGCTAAAAAATGGGGCCTTTAAACCGGAATACGCGGGCAAACTAAGTTTTTACCTCTCAGCGGTGGATGCGACGATGCGGACGCCGGTCGATGGTCCAAGCATCGGAGTCCTGATTTGCGAAAGCCGCAGTGGTCCTACCGTGGAATACACGTTGCAGAACATCAATCGCCCGATCGGCGTTTCGACCTACCGAGCCACTCGCGAACTTCCCGAACCACTTCAATCTGAGGTTCCATCCATCGAAGACCTGCAAGAGGTGGTCGAAAAGTTACGCAAGGAACTGAACGAGACCCGCCAGGCGCAAGAAATGGATGTGGAGGAGCCATGATAAGACACTGGTCTTTGTCCAAAGGCGAATCGCTACCTGTAAGCGAATCGCCTACAGGGTCATGAGTACCGCACTGGTTCTGCGCGAGCAACCGGCAGGGAACTGGGCCGTATACGTTGCCGGCGTTGCTGAGCTGCGGCGAATGGTGCTGCTGAGCGTTGCTTCGGAACATTCGAAGCGAAACTACGCAAAAGCACTCGATGAGATATTTGCGCTTTGCGAGATGCGACAACAGCCACTCTCTCGCGCTCTTCTGATGGAATATCGTGCTGCGTTGGTGGAAAAGAAACTGAGTGCGTCGACGGTGAACGTCCGCCTTTCTGCGATTCGGAAGTTAGTCGGTGAAGCACAACGGAACGGCATTCTTGATGCGGAGCAAGCCGCGAAGATGACGGACGTACCAAACATGCGTCAGCAGGGGACGCGGTTGGGAAATTGGCTGACGCGTGACCAGGCTAAAGAACTGCTTGCCGTACCGGATCGATCGACCATCAAGGGCAAGCGCGACTACTGCATCCTTGCTCTTTTGGTTGGCTGTGCTCTGCGCAGAAAAGAGTTGTCCACACTAACGCTCGATGACATTCAGCTCCGAGAGGGCCGGTGGGTCATCGTGGACTTAGTTGGTAAAGGCGGCCGAGTGCGGACGGTGGCAATTCCGGTGTGGGTAAAAAACGCGATCAACGCCTGGCAAACGGCGGCCAAAATCGAAGATGGTCGTCTCCTGCGTCCGCTTTCGAAAAGCGGACGAATCCTGGGGGAAGAGTTGGGCGATTGGGCAATCTGGAGTGTGGTCGAGGCCTCCGCGAAGGATATCGGGATCGAGCACTTCGGGGCGCATGATCTACGGAGGACCTGCGCGAAGCTTTGCCGAAAGAATGGCGGCGACCTGGAGCAAATCAAATTTCTTCTCGGCCACTCCTCGATCCAGACGACGGAACGTTATCTGGGCTCTGAGCAGGACATTGTCATCGCGGTGAACGACAATCTGGGACTATAACAACGTCTAATGACGCAGCCCGCACACAAACGCCGGATCTGTTCCTACGATATGGCGGAGGTGTCTCCAGAGGGATATGTACTGGCAGAAGAGCAGGGAGAGATGTACTTCTGCGATGCACGTTGCCTCTGTCTATGGGCAGTGCATTTTGTGACGAATCCCCGGCGCTCCGAAGAACAGAAAAGGATTGCTTGCGAATTGACCATGCCCTCAGGTGAGCGGCGGAAATTTACTGACTTTATAGAAGCGGCTCAGTGGAGTGCTGCGAATGCCCTGCAAGGCGATTCGAACCCCTGGCGCGAAAATGGAATCAAGGTAGATTAGTGCTGGTTGCAATGGAATGCTGCCACTGAATGCAACGCAGCAATATAGATTTTGCGGTTGATGGAATCCCCGCGTTGTCCTCTACAGGTCGGAATTGTATAACCATGAAAGGAGCCGAATACACTATTCATATGTGCCTCTACGCTCGACAGTTCGACTTCCGGACCTATATTTCTCTTGTCTTTCTTACTGTGGGCACCTTGTCTGCCGTCGGCCAAGATTCAAAGACACAAGAAGCTCTCAGGGATGCAGACGCCTACATAACCTCGCAAACCGCTCAAGACTCTTTTCGAGGGGCGGTGCTTGTCGGCATCAATGGCAAAATCGAATTTGAAAAAGGCTTCGGATTTGCGGACGAAGAAGGGGGTACTCTTAACAGCCCAGCCACAGAGTACCGCATCTTCTCGATGACAAAGCAGTTCACCGGTGCTTGCATTCTGTTGCTTGGGGAACGTGGCTTGCTGAACGTGCAGGATCCAGTGTCGAAGTATGTCGCAGATCTTCCTGAGTCCTGGCGGCAAATTACAATTCATGAGTTGTTAACGCATACGTCGGGAATTCCGAATTATCCCGACATGACTCCTCGCGCCAAGGAACTGGACCGCCTAGGTGCGACTCCACGAGAGATGCTCGAGATTGCAGCGACTAAGCCCCTCGAGTTCAAGCCTGGAACCCAACTTCACTATTCAAATACAGGCTACATATTGCTGGGCATGGTTATCGAAAAGGTCTCTAGTCAAACCTATGCAGAATTTCTGAAGAAAAACATCTTCAAGCCGTTAGGAATGGAGAACTCCGGATATGACGATCAGGCTCTCATCCTCAGGAATAGGGCTGCGGGTTACTCCTTCCGTGACGGCCATGTAATCAACGCTACCTTCGGCGATATGACTGTTCCTTTTTCCGCCGGTGGGATCTATTCAACGGTCGAGGACATATTTCGCTGGAACGAAGCTCTCACTAAACCCGGCAGCCTTCTCACTGCTCGCTCGTTGGATCAGATGTTTGCAATCTACCCAGAAACGACTGCCTACGGCGGACAGAACTATGGCTATGGCGTTGTGATCGCTCACAAATTCGGAAAGCTTTTGTACTATCACGGGGGCGGCTGGTACGGATTCGGAAGCATCCTCCAGCGATATCCGAAAGAGCATGTCTGCATCGTTGTACTTGCGAACACTGACCACGCGAACCCTGGAGATATAGCAGATCACATCGGGATCGCTCTATTCGGTCAGCCTCTACCTGTCGCTAAATGAACCGATAGAAAATTCCAGAAGTGACGAGCTATAG
The DNA here is from genome assembly GCF_014201315.1 of Edaphobacter lichenicola. NCBI lineage: Bacteria > Pseudomonadati > Acidobacteriota > Terriglobia > Terriglobales > Acidobacteriaceae > Tunturiibacter > Tunturiibacter empetritectus. The sequence continues at coordinate 8,692 of NZ_JACHDY010000009.1, read as the reverse complement.
GACGCAGAGGCTCAATGCTATTACTCGGGAAACAGTGATGGAGTGACTTGCATCGCCTCAAGTGGGTTTGTCAGTGGCTCCAGCAATTGCGGGCCATCGCCCTTCAACGGCGCTACTCTCCACGCCTTCATACTTTCAGAAGGGTATGTCCTCACAAGGTCAATCGGCAAGTGCGACGATTCGGCGGGCGCAAGCCAGCGGTCGTAGTCCTTCGGCTCAAGGATGAGTGGACAGCGATTGTGAAATGGCTCAAGAACCTCGTTCGGGTCCACAGTGACGATTGCGAAGCTCTCCAGCACGTTACCGCTTGCTCTATCCTTCCACCTATCCCAGATGCCGCCGAAAGAAAAGAGCCTGTCATCCGTGAGCGCAACCGCCCACGGTTTAGTAATCTTTCGTCTCTTGTCCTCTGGAGTGGGCACCTCCCACTCATAGAAGAACTCACCGGGAATCAGGCAGCGGCGTTGCTGAAAAGGCTTGATCCATGCCCCGCTAATGGTGAGCTTGTCATCGCGGGCACAATTCGAAATCATCTTGTGCATTTTCGACCAATACGGAACCAGGCCCCACTCCATCAGGCTCATCTCCCGCTCGCCTGTTTCTTCACTTAGGCGCACAACTGGTTGGAATGTGCCGGGGGTGATGTTGTACCCAGGTGGCATGGGCGGAAGATCGGCAATCTTGCGGCGCATGGCGTAGTGCTCTGCGATGTATTGCTTGTCGCTTCGTCGTCCGTATCGTCCGCACATAGGAACAGAATAGCGCCTGTCTCAGCGTTGTCCCCGTATAGCGGGAAAAGCGGTCAAGGGGAAAAACCGACGGGGTTTGTCCCCTTGCGCCCGCTTCGGAGGCCGCATCGCGGCGGTTTACTCTGAAGCGGGCGGCACCTGGTTATGCGTCCAGCATGAGGAGCACGGTGCGAACGCTTGTACCTGTGCTGATGAAAGTATCGGAAGGCAATTCTTCCCAGATACCGCCGCGCGCTTCAACGATGGGCCTTAGCTTGTCGTTCTGCCTCGGGCCGTTGGCACAGATGGCGACGAGTCGGCCTCCGGGCTTCAACATCTTCAAGGCGTGCATAATGTGCTTGATATCATCTGCGTTCGAAAACGGAGGATTCATAACAATGCGGTCGAATGTTCCTAGATCGCCGTTGCACTCCAAGAAATCGGCCTGCCGTGTGTCATCGACACAATCAATCGTGCGGAGCCGGTGAGCCATATTGCAATTCAGCTCAACCGCCGTGATCGCGTAGCCGTGAGCATTGCGGCGAATCGCATCAATGATTCGGCCTGTTCCTGCGGAGGGTTCTAAAACCTGTTGCCCTGGGCGAATGTCCGCAAGCGCGACCATACGGTCCGCCAACTCGGGTGGGGTAGGGAAGAGCTGCGGAGCAATGACAACCTGAACCCCTGCTGCTGCTGCTTTGCCCATCTCGTGTAGTTGCTCATAGCTGGGAATACGGTCATCCTTCGGAATGGCCGCGTGAATCGCGCGGCTCATTTCCATAGAAGGACTAACGTCGGTGCCTTGGCGCAAATCCTTCTCACGCGCGAAAACCTCGGGATCGGCAGGGGCAAGCGGCGCGGCGGGTGGGTCAACCCGCTTGGCGTCGGTGATGAAGATGTGACCGTATTTGTAGCCTGTGGTCATTGCATGACGTACCCGATGCCGCGCATGGGTCGCGGTCGCATCGACGGCGCGAGTGGTCTTGTAGTCCTTGTGCTTCTTGTCCCATTCGGCCTGTGTCATCTGTGCGAATCCCTCGCCGGGGTAGTTGCAAAGCGGGGGAAGTTTCGTTGCGGCTTTGACCTTCTCGATGTCGCCGGGTCCGGGTGCGCGGTAGTCCTTTACGCGCTCGATCTCGATTTTTGTGCTGCTGCCGTGCCAGTGACGAAGCGGGGTTGTGCTTATGCTGTTGAGCGTTCCGCCTGCTCTGTTGAGCTTCAACACCACAACCCACTCATCAGCGACTAGAACGCGCCCGCCCACTTCGATAGTGAACTGCGCGGCTGCGATACCTCCAGCCTCTCCAAGCATGGCCTTTTCATAGGCTATGCGGTTTTGTAGGTGCTCGATCCATCGACGGCTCTGCTGCTCAATGGCCGGTAAGCTACTCGACTTCGCCCAGCGTCCGCCACGGCTCCCGTTGGTTATCCAGACGTGCTCTTCGCCGTCCCACATTTGGGGCTTGGTCTTCGGGTCGGGGGTGAAAGAGTTCTGATATCGGCGAAGATCGGCTTCAAGTCCCTTGATGCGGCGATGCCGCACACCGGGAAGCTCTTTGTACTTTGCATGTCTCAGTGCGCCTTTGGCGCGGTCTTCCCAATACTTCGCCGTGTGCCACATCTTGACGGTCTTACGCATCCCGTTCTCGATCCGCTCGGCGTCCTTGCGGGCGTGGCGTTCGCTGTGGTGGCCGATAAGAATAGGTTGACCCAGCGGGATATTGTCAGCGATGCGTGAAACGGCTTCTTGTGCGCGTTCTGCGTCGCCAATGCGCTTATCTTTGTAATCGACAAAGCGGTCTGCTCGCTCCTCAGCACGCTCGACTAGGCTTGTGTCTTCGTCGTCAATCTCGCCGCACAATTCGATGAGGAGGTCTTCGCGTTCGGGTGTCCACATCGGCGCAACGAAAAGCTCCTGTTTCGGCGCATAGATGAAACCTGCGCCCCTCACGCGGGCGTATAACTCGCGGTCTAGGCGCGTGGAGCTGTATAGCCTGAGTTTGTTGTCTTCTGGTGAGTATGTCGCGGTGTAAGTCATGGGGTAGTTCCTCCGTTTTTGAATGGCCGTGCTGTGTTTGCCAACAAACACGCCTTGGCCCTGGCCCACGCCAGCAGGGGCGGCAAGCGCAAGAGGTGGGGTTCCCCACCCTTGAAACGGAGCGATCAGCGGAGTGGAGGGGGCGTAGCGCAGCGGAGGTCTGCACAAGCGAAGCGCGGAAGATTGGGGTGCCTCTTGACGCGCGCCAGGGACGGAGTCCCTCAGCAGGCTTGGTTTCCTTGCATCAGCGTGAAACGCAGGGATTGCTTTGGCAGTTGTTCTTCGGGCGGACGTTGTGGGCAGGAATAGGGCGCGCAGCGGTCGATGGAGCGGAGACATCCGTGGACACTGGCCGACTAATCGGTACTTGGAAGGAGTTAGACAGTGATGCGTTGGAGCGGATAAGGCAATTCGGCTCGAGAGCTATGAGATGCCCAACTTGTGGAAGAAGATACGGTTTCGAAGCCTTGCGTCCCGAAGGATTTTGTCCCAAGACAAGACCTCGATGTATAGATTGATGTTTTCATACCAGAGAAACCAACCGAGACGGTCCGGCATCACTTTGAAATTCTTCTCGCGCAATAACCACTCTTCTACTTTGCTGGTGAGATCGCAGACCACGTAACCATAAAACGGTGTATTCGTTTCGACCAACATTTTCTTACCCTTCGGCGTTTTATATTTGCCGTCTCGAATGCTATTCACGTACCGAATTATCTGCTGTATAGGATCGTCTTTGGACGATGGGTTAACAAAGTCGTCTCGCTGTGGTTTCTTAAATTCGAAGATAGTGATCGGATTACTGGCCTCGTTGTCGCCGCGGAACAAAATTCTTTTGTCGTACACAGCCAGATCGGGGCGTTCTGACTTTCCGCCGTTTAGCGGAATGTCCGACGAGACGTAGCTCGAAAAATTCAGCCGCTCGTCGATGATCCAAAGATTGTGATCATTAAAGGCCGTTATTTCAGTGTCACCCTTACGGGGGAAAATAATGTCGTGCACCAAGCCTTCGCTCTGATATGCGCCGCCGTCATCGAGCTCAAGACTCTTGCCAAAGAGTTCTAGTATGTTTCGGCGCAACGCAATGTAATGCACCAAATCGTTCTTGCCTGATTCAGAAATTGCTTCGACTACTCGGGCAACATTTGGTCGCAAGTCTCCGAGGGCTGCTCCCGCAAGAATCTGATCGACATCCTTGCGCAGTTGTACTTCATGTCGATATTTCTCCCTCTGTAGACGCATCTCTATTTCTTCTGCGGAGGGGTTGTACGGCATGCTCGTCAAGTCGAGGGATTTAACGACATATTTATGCCACGGGGCCAGGTCGTCAACATATGTCTGTACATCCTCTTGCTTCTTCTGCTGACGGATCAAAATATCGGAACCGAGTGCCTCTTTTGCAATTTCCGCGGCTGACGTTTCTATGTCGTCTTGAGTGATCTTGTAAAGCGGTTCCCCGCCAGCAGATAAATCGAAGCTCCCACGTTCCAGAGATACATGGCGATCGAGGAACCGGCCAAAAACATATGCTTTGACGATGTAGTTTCTTGCAGCACCTCCGTCAGGGCCGGGTGTCCTTTCATAGAAGTCTTCTGAAAATTCAGGGATGTATCCATGCAGCACGGAAGAGGAAACTTCACGTTTATGAGCGACGAGGCTGATGCGGCTCTTAAGGTTTTTTGGAAAGAAGAACTTGAAAAGTCGAATGTGGAACTGTTCTATAGTCTCGTCGAACGTCAGCTCGAAGGAATCTTTCGTGAGCGGGATCTCCTGAATCACGGATGAAATCTGATTGCTGACAAAGTCGTTAAGCACCACCGCGTCAGAATCGTCCAGTTCTGACAGAACAATCTTGGGGCAGTTGTAGTTGGCAGTGATGAAATACGGCAGGAGCTTCTCGGCGAGATTCCGAGCGATGGTCTCCAGCCGCTTATCAAGCGACTTCATCTTCTTGATCCACTCGAGGCGGACAATTGTTCTGGACGCCGAGGCTTTGGACGGACCGTTCGATTCATCAACGATGATCTCTTTGCCTTTGCCCATCCGGAACGAACGATGAAAGAAGCTATCCTGCGCCTTGTAATCGCTCTCCACCTGGAGACGGTCGAAATATTTGAGACAGATAAAGCGCCCGAACCCTTTTCCTCCGTCGCTAATCTTCAGGTCTGTATAAAGTGTGTCGAACGAATCGCGGTTTTCTTTTGTAAACCCAATTCCGTTATCCTGGATCTCAAACCCTGTGATGTCGGGAAGGCTCCCATCGGCTTCCAATTGAGCGCTTCGTATTGCCCTAATCTTTACTTCTCCGGCCTGAGAGCTATTTTGCTCGGTTGCCTGTATGGCGTTCACGATGACTTCGACGATCGCGGTGTAGACCGTTGTGACGCCACGAATATTCTCGATAACCCTGCTGACGTTTACGTTGCTCATCGAAACCGGCGACCTCTGCAGCATTGTTTCATATTCGCTTTACCTTCGCCTCGTCTAAAAGACGACCTTCGAGATATCTGGATGCTGACCACCGTCAAAAACCGCACGTCTCAACTGACGTAGCAGTCGACGGTAAGGCTCTGGTGGGCAAGCAGATCATCGCACGTCTTGCAGGTCGTGTCAGTCTGACGCAGAGAGTCCCCATAAACGCCCATGCCGCCAGGAATGATTCTCGGTTGATGCAATGGTGCAAAACAAGCAACGCTGACACTGAGACGATCTGAGTCTACTCGATCTCACTGACAGCCTCTATGTTGACAACAAATGGTGGATGAGACTTTTTCTGTCTCATCCACCTGAAAGCCGGCGATTACTCGTCGCCGGCTCCGTCTGCTGGATCATCAGCGGTCTCGATCTTCGAGAGTCGCTTCATGCTGATGGCGTGGATCTCCGCGATCCGGTGCTTGAACGTGGTGCCCTCAATCTCATCCTCGACCTCGCGATACCGCAAGGTGCCTTCAAGAGTGATGAGCTGCCCCTTCTGGAGAGTTTTGGCGAATTTCGAGAGATTCCTCCACGCATAGACGCGATGCCATTCGGTGCGGGTTTCGTAGTCGCCTTTGTCGTTCTTCCAGCTCTCCTGGGTTGCGATGTTGAGGATGACGTACTCTTTGTTGTTCTGAGCGGTTTTGGCTTCTGCGTTCTGTCCGAGGCGGCCGATGAGAATGACTTTGTTGAACATGGTGTTTGGCTCCGTTTCTTTTGGGTTGTCCGCTGTCTGCGGTACATGCTTGCCCAACGGGTGTGCCGTCGCGACCCACTCCCTCGGCGACTGGACGGAATCTGCGGAAGGGGACCACAGCTTGCCTGGGGTAAGGAGTCCGCACCTTGCAGAGGCGCGTAGCGGATTTTTGGGAAGGAGAGCGTGCGTCCGAAGGGCGGGGGTGCTTTGAGCGCGGCACGCTGAACGCAGATAGAAAGGCAAACCGGAAGGGAGCCACCCTGTTCAACGGCCTTCCCTCATGACGCTAGTTGCAAAAGCCAGCTCAGAAACTCGAAGAGTCAATCACAATACAACAGGGGAAGAACGACAACGGGACTTGAAGCAAGGATGCTATCGCTCGGCCCATCTCCTCGCCTTCTCCATAGTTCTCCGGATGTAGGCAGCTCGCTTTGAAGTGCTGGGATCGCGCGATAGATAGTCGTCTTCAAGGGCGCGTTCGATACGGTCTCCGGTCATGCCATTGGCATAAGCGGCGACACAGAAGGCAATGTCAGCAGCGGCGGGCCGGTCCTGGTACTTGGTGGAGGTACGGAAGCGTTCGAGAGACAGATTCGATAACCTCGGTCCCCGTTGGGGAGAAAGAGACGCCTGTATGCGTCGGTCCTCTCGCTCCTGTTCTCGTTCTTCATAGAGTTTCGTGATTTCCTGTACGAAGGCCTCTGCCATCGGATACTGCTCGCCACTATTACTCTTGAGCCGAACGAAAGGGAATAGACCATCGGGCTTGCGGTACTTGGGTTTGCAATTCGTGAAGCCGGGGAGCCGCCCGAACCGCCTCCAGTCCGCCGCGCTTGGATCGGCATCGTATCGTCCGGCAAGCGTCTGTGCGGCGAAAGTTCCGATGAGTTTTGGAAACACATCGGGGTGCTTCAACCAGGCTTGGAAGTTGCCGGCACTTGTCTCAACAACTGCGCAAGGATTGAAGCCATCCGCCGCGAGCCGCGCGAGCGTGGCCTCGTTGAGGTCGTCAAGTACGGTGAAACGATGCTCACCTGAAGGACGGATATAGATATGGGAGCCGCGAACGTTGCGATACTTGAGTAGCGAAAGCCGGTCGAGCACCGCCGCGGCGGGAATGCCGTCGAGGCCGGGAAGCATCCCGCGATCACTCAGGACACCGATATCGTAGAGCGGCGCCTCAATAGCTGTGAGCATGTTGCGAACTGTGGATTCGGTCTTGTCCATCGACGTCACCCTTCAAATGTATTTCACGGTGGGAGGGGCGCCGGGGAGGGAACGGCCCCGGCAAAAGGGGTTTGGGCGACCCTTTCCCTTGGTGGGAAGGGTCGCCGCGTTTGCTCGCGGGCAGGGAGCGCGTCTAGGCGGGGATGGCGAGCGGGGCGGGGGGCTGTTCGCCCTCGCCCTCCTCGATCTGTTCGCCTGAGTCCTCAATCATGCTGATAATCTTCTTCGCAGCAGTGCCGATGGTCTGAAGGGAAGCGGTCAGCATCTCGGCGGTTACGTCATAGGTTGCAAGATAGAAGCGGCTTTCGGAGTGGATGCCGAAGTGAGCGAGGACCGCATAGGATACGGACTCGGCCTCAAGCTCTCTCTGCTGACGTGTGGTGCCCTCGCGGTTGGTTCGGTGCATCAATTCGTGGCCGATTTCATGGGCGATTACTCCGCAACGTGCGGGGGTGTCTAACGTCTCCTCGATCTCGATCAATCCGCCCTTGCTATAGCCTTCTGCGTTACCGGCGATAGCCTTGTAAACGAGCGTGATGTTGAGGTGGGCCGCTGCCTTCTCCAACAGCGGGAGAAGGGTTTCACCTCCTTCTGTGGCGTTGGTGTTCAGTTCGGGGAGTGGTTGGCCGTCCGTCTGTTCCTGAGCGAAGACCGACACGGAACGGAAACCAAAGGGCCGGGATACCTTCTCCGTGGTGCCGTCTTTCTCCTCGTCCACCTTACGAACGATGGGAGCAAGAATGCGGATGCCGGTCTCGCCCTTCTTCACAAATCGGCCTAATGATTTCCAAGTGTTGAACCCGGCAACGCGGGTTGCCTCTGGCGCTTGCGTCCAGATGAGAAGGCAATTACCGAAGGAATATTTGTAAAAGCGGCTCACGGTGGACAACCACGCGAGATAGATTTCTGACTGCTTCGCAGCGTCGGTCTCGGCGCATAGTGCGGTGATAGATTCGTTGATCTTTGCGGTGAGTTCCTGTGCTCTGTCGTTACTCATGTTTGTTGCTCCTTGGCTCTTGAATGGTTTGGCTGTGGCTGTTCTCACAGACACGCCTTGGCCCCCGGCCATCCGGGTGTGGGTAGCAAGCGCAAGGGGAGGGGAATCACCCATCCTTGTCGGCGGAGCTGAAGGCGGAGACGCTAGGGCAAGCGCAGCGAAGGTCTGCACAAGCGCAGCGCGGAAGACTGCGGGAAACCCCTTGCACGCGCGGGGAGCGAAGCTCCTTAGCGGCTTTGGCTGTTGCGGTTGTTGCGGCGTCTGGCGTGAATCGACGGCGTAAACGTCGAGGCCGGAGGCCCGCCCCTAGCGGTAGCGTCCTGGGATTGCTGTTGCGGAGTCGGGGAAGAGGACGAGGCCGGGTTTCATTGCCGGCGTCGTGTCCCCGTTTGGCAGTTTCCAAGAAGGAGGGGTGCAGGGGAGGGAACGGCCCCGCCGCGTCCGCAAGGCCGCGTGTCCATTCGTGACTGGATAACTTCCAACATTCCGCGCCCGCAAAAAGCAAAGAGGGGCTGAACGCGCAGCCCCTC
>NZ_JACHDY010000008.1 GCF_014201315.1 Edaphobacter lichenicola | reverse complement strand
TCGTTAAAAATCACACGCACCAGAGAAGGCCTTGATGTCCAGCTTCCCGCAAAAGCGCTCGAACCCATCGCCACCGTCCTCGTTCTCAATACCAATTAGATCGAGTGAAACTCTTCGGTAGGATCGAAAAGGGGCTTTCGGCGGCGGACACGTCGTCACTCTCGCATCGGTCTACTCCGAGTCAACCGGCATCTGTGTCAAAGATGCCCAAGCTTCGCCGTCTGGAAAGGAATACCTCTCCAAGCAATCCTGCTTGACCTGGATACTGTATCCCGGTGTCTGAGGCATCAGGTAGTGGCCGCGACGAATGCGTACCGGGTCGGCAAAGTGCTCATGCAGATGGTCGACGTATTCGATCACGCGGTCCTGCATGGTCCGGCTCACGCGAAGGTAGTCGAAAGCCGAAAGATGCTGGACAAACTCACAAAGGCCAACACCGCCGGCATGCGGGCAAACCGGCACGCCCATCTTCGCAGCCATAAGGAGGATCGTTCCCCCTGGCGGTATAACCGCGTAATGGTGCAATGGTTTCGCTGAATGCCATATCGCGCGACCCTCGCCAGTTGGTCCGCGGACATCTTCACGTAAGTGCCGGACGGAACAGAGAGCATCTGCATGCCAGCCAACCCTTCGAACGTCGCCAGAGCCGGCAGGCGTGTCCAACTGCTTCAATCCCGATTTGGAGAAGACCCGCGTGGAGCATACATGTGCGCAGACCATTCCGCCATCCTTGAGCTCCGCGAGTATGCCGAATGGTTGGATAAGACGAGAGACCGCCTCTGCATCTCTTGCAGATACTGCCTGATCAAGATCTCGTAATTGACACGGTTGTCCCTCCGCCACTAGAGAAGTCTAAGCCAACTCAGCGCGGATTGTTCGACGGCCTCTGAGGGCTATCCAACTCTTACTCTTGATGCAAATTGGATTTTGTTCCCTCGTTAGTTGAACGGAATCTTCTGATCCGATTGGTCGGCCAAGGATGGATGGCGCACATCTGACCGAACCACCACAACAGGTGGCCCCATCTTTGCGGATGTTTGCGCCATCCTTGCACCTACGCCCATTCATCTGCCCCCTTTAGGGTATTTAGTTCTGAAGCGATAAGCGTAATGTGTTTCCTGAGAGTTCAGGTTTGATTGGTCATTCCTGTGTGCTGTCCTGCATCGGCTGCCGGGCACAGAACAGCTAAGACCAAGGGGGCAGCAGCATGATTACGTTCGCTGTGGGGGTTCTGTTTACCGTGATTGTTCTCGTTGGTTTTAGTTTCCTCTCGACAGCCTCGGTGGCATGGTTCTTCAAATACCGGAAACCACACGATACCTTGCCCTCAATAGACAAGAACAATTGATAAAACGAGTTAGCTGTCTGTCATCCCACTCGGCGTTCAGATTGGACTTGACGCGCCCAGCCGCCTAGTTCCACCGAACGAAAGCTCAAGGAGACCGTTACGAAACTCGAATCTTGGATTTCGCTACTGGAGTGATGGAAATTTCGGGGGAGAACAGTGAGGACGAGCTCGGGGCTCAAATCCATCAGCAGTTTTGCAGTTGTTCGGTCATTAGCTCATCACCTTTCGGTTAGCAGGAGTTGCCAATAGCCAACATCGATCCACTGGTCGAATTTGTTGCCGACCTGCCGGAACTGCGCAACTTTCTCGAATCCGAACTTTTCGTGGAACGCGACGCTTGAAACATTCGGAAGGGCGATGCCACCGATCACTGTGTGAAGCTGGCGATGTCTTAAATCGGCCAGAAGGGCGCGGTACAACTGCGATCCGATGCCAAGCCTCGTTGCTTGCGGTCGCACATAGACGGTTGATTCGACGGAATGACGGTAGGCACAACGGCCTTTCCACTTGCTGGCGTAGCAGAATCCCAGGACCTGCGCGCCTTCTTCCCACACTAACCAAGGCAGGTTCTGAAGGGTGTCCTGTATGCGCTGCGCCATGTCTTCTGAAGTAACGGCCTGCTCTTCAAACGTGATGGTTGTCTCAAGAACGTATTGGTTGTAGATGTCACAGAGCTGCGTTGAATCACTGACCGTGGCCTGTCGAATCATTGCGAGAACTCCTTAGAAAAGCCTCTTCCTCATCCAGAATGCGACGTTTACCAGTCCGATGAGGGCTGGCACTTCGATCAACGGACCGACCACGCCAACAAACGCCTCTCCAGAGTTCAGCCCGAACACAGCCACAGCTACAGCAATGGCGAGTTCAAAGTTGTTGCCTGCTGCGGTGAAGGAAAGTGTTGCTGATTGCGCGTAGTCAGCTCCCAGCCGCTTGCCCATCCAGAAGCTGACTATGAACATGATGAGGAAATAGACCACCAGCGGAAGCGCGATCCTCACTACGTCCAGCGGCAACCGCACGATCAGATCTCCTTTGAGGGAGAACATCACGAGGATGGTGAATAAGAGCGCGATGAGCGTGAGCGGGCTGATGCGTGGAATGAAGCGTCCCGTGTACCATTCCTCGCCCTTCGACCGCATGAGCACGTACCGCGTGACAAAGCCCGCAGCAAACGGCACTCCGAGGTACAGGCCAACGCTTTTCGCAATCTGTCCAATGCTGATGTCTACGACACTGCCTTGAAGACCGAACCACTTCGGTAGCACTGTCAGGAACGCCCAGGCATAGAAGCTGTAGAAGAGCACCTGAAACACACTGTTGATCGCAACCAACCCGGCCACGTAATCTGTGTCACCCTCAGCAAGGTCATTCCAGACCAGCACCATTGCGATGCACCGCGCAATGCCAATCAGGATCAAACCGCGCATGTAGGCCGGTTCGCCGCGCAGGAATATCACAGCAAGCGCGAACATCAGTACGGGACCTATGAGCCAGTTCTGTACCAGTGAGAGGCCGAGTACCCGCTTGTTGCGAAAGACTTCGCCCAACTTCTCATAGCGAACCTTCGCCAGCGGCGGGAACATCATCAGGATGAGGCCGATAGCAATAGGAATGTTCGTCGTTCCTGCCTGAAAGCGATTTACGACGGTAGCCGAGCCAGGGACGAAATGCCCGATGCCGACGCCTATCGCCATCGCAAGGAATATCCAGAGCGTCAGGAAGCGGTCGAGAAACGACAACTTCTTGCGAGCTGCAGGCGCGCAGGTTTGACCTTGAGAGATGAGCGTAGGAGGCATCAGCAAGCCTCGCAGCAGTTGTCTAGGACCTGTGCAGGAAGAGGCGCGCCATCCAGTGAAGCGTACTTGGATGGTGAGCAACACGCCTTCACCAACTGGGCTCGATCCTTCTGCATCGTCTTCTCTTCCTTCAGCCATTCCAGAGTTTGTTTCAGGATTTGTGCCGCGCCGATATGTGGTGGCATGACGATCCGATAGTGCATCCACTTTGCTTCGCGCCGCGCTGAGACAATACCGGCGCTACGGAGGTAGGCCAGGTGGCGCGAAATCTTAGGCTGTGGTCCGCCAAGAATCTCCACGAAGTAACAGACACAAACCTCCTGTTCTCCCATGAGGTTCAAGAGGCGAAGCCGCGTGCTATCACCCAGGGCTTGGAAGAACCGCTCAATATCGTATGTTTGCTTTGCCATGTTTGATGTATACGCCTTGACGTATACGAAAGCAATACATATATTCACCTAAGCAGATATGAGGAGGCAGTATGTCGGAGCAAATCTTGGATTCGATCAGATCGAAGTATGGAGCAGTTGCTCAGAGCAATCTCTCGAACGAGCACGCGGGAGTTCAGGCAGTCGCCGAAGCGTTTGGGTACTCCGCCGAAGAACTCACTTCTATTCCTGCGGATGCAAATATGGGGCTTTCGTGCGGGAATCCAACTGCTACGGCTCACCTGCGTCCCGGTGAGGTCGTCGTCGATCTTGGGTCGGGTGGTGGCCTCGATGTGTTCCTCGCATCGAAGATGGTCGGCCCAACGGGCAGAGCAATTGGCGTTGATATGACGCCATCAATGATCGAGCGCGCCAGAGCCAATGCTGTCAGCGATAGTTACACCAATGTGGAGTTCTATCTGGCAATGATCGACAAGGTCCCACTGCCCGATGCTTCGGTCGATTGCGTCATCTCGAACTGCGTTCTAAACCTAGCGCCGGACAAGCCGTCGGTGTTTCGTGAAATATCTCGCATCCTGAAGCCGGGAGGGCGGCTCGCGGTGAGCGACATCGCCCTGAAACACGAACTCCCCGAAGACATTGCCAAGAGCATGGCTGCCTACGTCGGGTGTATCGGAGGTGCGATCAAGATGGATGATTATCGGGAAGGGCTGCTTGCCGCAGGTTTCGAGCACGTTGAAATCGTCGATAGCGGCTCTGATCTTAATGCCTACGCCAAGGTCGAAAATCAGGCTGGTTGTTGCTCGCCCACAATGGGTGATACAGCCGCCTGCTGTGCGCCCGCGCCGAGCAGTGAGCCCACGGTTCACGAAGAACTCACGGAATTGCTCTCAAAGTATGACGTGAACGCAGCAGCTGCGAGCGTGAAGGTATATGCGGTCAAACCCAGCAGCTTGGCGTCGAAATCGTGCTGCGGTCCGACCTGCTGCTCTTAGCTCAAACCAAGATTGGGAGTACCGATGTTTAGAGTGATCTTCGCTTGTGTTCACAATGCAGGACGGTCCCAGATGGCTTCTGCGTTCTTCAATCACATGGCCGATCCAGCAAAGGCTGAGGCCATCTCGGCAGGTACGGAACCTGGTTTACGCATCCATCCGGAAGTTCTGGTTGTGATGCAGGAAATCGGCATCGACCTCAGCGACGCCAAGCCGCAGAAGCTGACTGAGGAGCTGGCGCGTGACGCCCAGCTCCTCATAACGATGGGATGTGGTGACCAATGCCCCTACGTGCCGGGCCTCAGACGAGACGACTGGCCCTTACACGACCCGAAAGGCTTGCCAGCAGATGAGGTGCGAACTATCCGCGATGACGTAAATGCCAGAGTGAAGAACCTGATCGAAACAGAGAACCTCGGAAAGTAGGCCAAGACCGAGGAATTAAAAGGCGCGCCGGAGGGCGCGCCTTTGTCGTTCAACTCGCCCGTAAACCCGAACCTGAGTTTCGTAACAGTCTCGAACAGGCCCGCTGAGGAGGGTCGCGAAGGAGGCAAACCAACGAAGAAATCAATGCTTCCATCGTGCGGAAATACGATGTTCTGTGCGTGGCTCTGACCATCGGCATCACGTGTACATATTCCAACCGTTCCGTTAGGCCAATACGTACGGAAGCCATTTAGCGAATCGCCTTCGAACGTGAACTCTATAACACCTTTGTAGCGATCATCGTAAGGCAGAATTTTGCCACGGAAATCAATGAATAACTTTCGTTGACGTTTCCAAAGCAGCAGGAGCGCCGAATGAAATGCAAAAGCATCGTTCGTCAATCGCGCTAATTCATCGAAGCTAATCAGTTGATAGCTGCCGGACAGTATCCGCACGCTATCGTCGTGTATAGCGTAGTCAGAATGAAATACCGCGTTCCGAATGGTGTGGCTGTAGATGCCTTTCAACGCAGCGCCTACCTCTGCAAAGCCTGCTTGAACTGCCATTTTTTCGATTTCTTCAATCTTGGCAATTGGATTTGCAGGAACGATGCGAGTCTTCTTGACACCGCTTACCTTATAACCTTTACGTTTGTTTAAGTGAATCAGGGGTGACGTAGAGTATTTCAGGCCGAGGCGCAATCGCAACAGGTTCGCTAAAAGATCGTATGGAACGCTCATCTCGATCATGTGGCTATAAGACATGAGCGCAATACGCGCTTGGGTGTTGGCCGGATTGGGAAAGCTGTCTTCCGGTAACTGAAGCCGTTGTAGTTGAGAGCAATCCTCTAGAAATGCGATGGATTCCGTGTAGGAATCCCAACCTGTATCCTGCATCCCCGTCACACGCACCATAGTGCAAGCCCATTCAAACATCCGGTGGACTTGATTGAAGTCATCACACCAGAAGAGAGGGTTCAGGATGTCAGCGTAGTGCCTTATTCTGTTGACGGGCTGGTCAGTCGCTTTTTCATCTTGCTCTGACAATACGATACACTCCCACAAATGATGATCTTCGTGGTGGGCACAGCAGGATTCGAACCTACGACTTCCACCGTGTGAAGGTGTGCTAAAGGTGGACGGCTGCACATTCTAAATGGGATAATAGCCGGTAGAGTGGGCAGAAGCCGGCATTCCGGGCTCTGTTTGGCATCAAATTGGCATCAAGTTTCTAACCAGTGGGCGTGGGCTGACCGTGGGGGTTCAGCCCATTTTCTTTGCTTTATAAGCTAAGAACCCTATACCCCCTGTGTTCATAAAATCATCGTGGTCTATGCTGTGGAATCAGACCGACTATGGTCTTGCTTTTGGAGTAGGACCCTTCCGGTCCATGCATGCACCGATGATCCGTTGATTTACCGGAATGCTTGCAGGAGGGCATCTGCCCAGATTTCGTAGCCGGCATTGCTCGGGTGTACTCCGTCAGGCATCAGCGACTTGGGCAGGGTCTGATCTGATGCAAGAAACTTCGGTCCTAGGTCGACGATTTTAATGCCTGGTCTGTTTTCAAAACGTTCGACCAAGAGCTGATTGACTCGGCGAATCGGTTCACGAAGGGGATCCTCCGGGGCGAAGCCACGAGGGAAGATGGACATAAGGATAATTGAGCTCGTCGGGGAACGATTTTTCAGCTCGCGGCAAATCTCCTCGATGCCGTCAACGACCTCAGCCGGTGAACTAGCGCGTGCGTTCTCTGTTCCGGTCAGATTGTTAGTACCGATGTTCACGATGATGAAGTCTGGATGAAGTTCATCGAACTCGCCCTGACGGAGTCGCCAGAGAACATTTTGTGTACGGTCCCAGCCAAAGCCCAGATTGAGAACAGATATATCGCCAAACGCATGCTGCCATGCGGGCTCTCCATTGAGGTGTGATGCGGCTGGCACACCTGCCCAGAAATGGGTGATCGAATCGCCGATGAGGACGATTCGCGGATTCATCATCTTTCCAATAGCTAGTTCGGCATGGTGACGGGCGTACCAGTCGTAGGAGTCTTGTTCGAGACGCTCGACAGGGATCAGAGCCGTATTGATATCCGTCATCGACTCGAGAGATCTGCGCGGTTTCTCGCCCAATAAGCGTGCTAATGTAGGCTCGATTGCCTCTGCCATCTTGTACTGCCCCTTTGTGTCGGGATGCAACGCACCAGGATGGCCGGGCAGTCGCGGGTCGTAGTAGATGGCAGCGTTGAGCCTGCCATTCAGAAAGAAGATGCTGCTGATATCGAGATATGTGACGCGTGGGTTCTCGGAATAAACGCGAGCGAGATAGCGATTGACCTCCTGATCTACAGCCGATTTTTGTGGTGAAAGCTCACTCGGCAGCAAGCCGATCAGCAGGATGTGTGTTGAGGGAAGACGTTGTTCTAATTCGGCAACGACCGCGTCGATACCAACCTGGGTCTGAACGGCGCTTTGGTTCGCTACACCCGTATTGTTGGTGCCGATCAGGACGACGACCACCTTAGGAGATACACCGCCGAGTTCTCCATTCTTTATGCGCCAGAGTAGATTAGCCGTTGTATCTCCACTGAAGCCGAGGTTAATGGCGCTTCGTGCTCCGTAAAAGGTCTGCCAGGTGGGTTGGAAGTTTTCGTCGGGGAGCTTCGACTTCTCATAGTTCTGCGTAATCGAGTCACCTAGTAGTAGAAGCGGCGTATCTGGATGTGCTTTGACTGCCAGAAGAACAGCATCGTGCCGCTGAGCCCACCAGAGTTCGCCTAAGCGGTCAAGCGGAATCGCGCCAAGATTTGCTTGCGGAGAAGTCTGACTCGAAGCCACACTGATCAAGACAAGTAGCAGCGCAAGCAAGCGACCGAGAAAATTCATAGAACCCAAATATATAAGAGGCCCCTCATATATAAGAGGCCAGTGGTCGATTAGATCATCCGCAAAAAACCTCAGCACCTTGAAGCAGCGGATACAGTCGATTTTTGGCTGACCGCTATAGCTATATTGGAACATGACAAGTGTTAGCCTTTAGTCTTCATCAACAACTGGTGTCCATAAGGCTCAGGGGCATATCCATGGCAGTTCCACTTCAGGCTTACGCATGATTACGCGCCGCCGTTTCTTCCGCGATGCATCCGCAGCGTCGCTCGCATTCAGTCTCACGCCTGGTCTGCGGATCCTATCCGCAGAGATCCCGTCCAGCGTCTACACCAATCCCATTATGGGCGGAGATCATCCCGACGCTAGCCCCATCCGGGTTGGCAACGAGTTCTACCTCACTCACTCCAGCTTTGACTACGCCCCAGGTCTGCTCATCTGGCACTCGCTCGACCTCGTTAACTGGAAGCCCGTCGCCGCCGCGCTGCATGGCTACTACGGCAGCGTATGGGCACCCTACCTCTGCGAGTATCAGGGCCACTTTTATATCTACTTCCCCGCCAACAACCGTCTCTTCGTCGTCCACGCCTTACATCCCACCGGCCCATGGAGCGAGCCCATCGACCTCGGCGTCTCCGCCATCGACCCCGCCCACATCGCCGAGAATGGCCGCCGATTTCTCTACACTAACGGTGGCCAGATGCTCGAGCTCACGCCCGACGGTCTCTCTGTAAAGTCCCCATCTCGCCCAGTCTTCGAACCCTGGCCCGTACCTTCCTCCACGCGCATCGAATGCACGTGCCTCGAAGGCCCTAAGCTGCTTGCGAACAATGGCTACTTCTATCTGAACGTCGCCGAAGGAGGCACTGGGGGCCCGGCCACGAGCCACTCCGTCATCAGCGCCCGGAGCCGCCACGCGGAAGGCCCTTGGGAGTTCTCGCCCTACAACCCCATCATCCATACGCAATCGCGAGACGACCGCTGGCTCAGCCTTGGCCACGGCCGCCTCGTCGATACTCCGGACGGCAAGTGGTACATGACGGTGCACTCTTATGAGAACGGCTATCGCACCCTTGGCCGCCAACTCCTGCTCCTTCCCATCGTCTGGACGACAGACGGTTGGTTCCGTGAGCAGCCGGAGACCGGCGCCGACTCAGTCCTCCCCATGCCCGTACCCGGCCGAAGCCAGCAGTCATTCCTCGACCCATCGGACCAGTTCGTAACTGCAGAGCTCGGCCTTCAATGGGGGTTCTGGCATCAATACGACTCGACGCGTTTCGATACAGGAAAGGGCTACCTCCGCCTTAACGCCAAGGGCAAGGGCCTATCCGACACATCGGTCCTCACCGCATCCGTGGGAGGTCACGCATACACCGTCGAAGTCGATGTCGAGA
This sequence comes from Edaphobacter lichenicola, assembly GCF_014201315.1. Taxonomy (NCBI): domain Bacteria; kingdom Pseudomonadati; phylum Acidobacteriota; class Terriglobia; order Terriglobales; family Acidobacteriaceae; genus Tunturiibacter; species Tunturiibacter empetritectus. The sequence goes on along the minus strand of NZ_JACHDY010000008.1, from coordinate 106,142 downwards.
TCGATCCCGACTGCGAAGCCGGCCTCCTCCTCTTCTACGACCCCGAGCACGCAACCGGCATCACACTGGGCCCTCAAGACTTGAGTATCCGAGCAGGCAACGGTCTTGTTTTCAACCACTCATTAGCCAACCCCACCCGCGCGACCCTTCGCATCGTCAACGACCGCCAGGAGATCGACTTTTACTTCCGCTTGCTTGATCAACCATGGCAGCGTACCCAAGAATCGGCCGAGATCTCCGGAATGCACCACAACATCCTGGGCGGTTTTCTCGACGTCCGACCTGCCCTCTCAGCCTGGGGTACTGGCTGCGCCACTTTCCGCAACTTCCGCTTCTGGCCCCAAATAAACCTCCCCACTTGATTTTGCGCGTTGCATCAGGACCACCGAGCGCCACATCATCCCACCAAACGTGCGTCCCGACCGGTGCGTCTACTAATTTCGGGGAAGGGCATCAACCAACTGCGATCTCTAAGAGTCGCATAACCGGCCTTGGCGAGCAGCAAGAGGTGTGGCGCAAATCAAACCACATAGATTTCCTCTCGGTATTGCTACGGAGCTTGCCCTGAAAGATCAGGGCCTACGGAGCGGCTGTGTCTTTGTAGGCGCTTTCATTTATTCCTTGTTCCCTACTTACATTGCTGTTGTAAAGGGTGAGTGCATTAAAGTCCATTGCCATAATAATATCTTGTCGCGCGCTCATTCTATGGTGCTTCGTTTTGCGCCTCAACCCCATCAAGCTCCTTGCTCTCTACAAAACATTCATAAAAATTGGTTTTTATCGCCCAAATTTCCTGGTTGACTGTTTCTGTTCGCGTGTTCTATGCTCATTCCGATTTCGTACAAGACTAAATCTATTCTCTGGCATAGAGCTATCCACCAGCAATTAGTTCGTGTCGCAAAAAAATTGAAGTGAAAGAGGCCGCACCATGCTTTTCGCAAAGTCTAACCTCCAACTCAAGTGGAGCTTCGCTTTACTCCTCTTGCTGACCGTCTGCTTGCTCGGCACCGCACCACACATGCAGGCGCAGACCACTGCCAGTCTCTCGGGCAACGTGGTCGATACTACCGGTGCCGTCATCCCGGGAGCTACGGTCACCCTCACCAACACCGCAAGCAGAGACAAACGCGACGTCACCTCCAACTCATCCGGCTACTTCACCTTCGCCGGTGTCATCCCCGGGACCTACACGGTGCAGATAGCGGCGCCCGGCTTCCGCGGGTTTCGCCAGGATAATGTGACAGTCGACCCGGGAGATGTGCGCAATCTCAACAACCTCAGCCTCACCGTCGGCGGCACAACCGATACCATCACTGTAGAAAGCGCTGCCAACGAGATCGCGCCGCAGGACTCCGGCGAGCGCTCGGCACTGTTGAGCACCAAAGACATTGATAGGCTTCCGATTGAGAGCCGCAACCTCTCTGAGTTGCTAAAAATTCTTCCTGGAACCACGACCACCGCGAGTAGCAAGGGCAACGGCCCAGGGTTCGACTTCAGTGATAACGGGTCTTCAGGTTCTGCGGTTGGAGTAGGTCTCAACACCAACGGCGCCCCCTATCGTGGAGGCACGGCCTATCTTCTGGACGGCGCAAGCATCATCGATCCCGGTTGTGCGTGCTGGTCCATCGCGACCGTGAACCCGGATATGACCCAGGAGGTTAAGGTTCAGACCTCCAACTTCGGCGCCGATGCGGCCCAGGGTCCCGTCGTCATCAACGTGATCAGCCGCTCCGGTTCATCAGAGTTCCATGGTCAAGGGTATTTCTACGCGCGTAACAGTGTGCTGAACGCCAATACTTGGCAAGACAAGCACAGCACAACTCCAACGGCGCGGCCGGACGCTTCTTACTACTATCCGGGTGTTAGCGTGGGGGGGCCGATCCTTATTCCGCACACCAACTTCAATCACAGCCGTAAGCTGCTTTTCTGGGCTGGGTTCGAAGATTTTCGTCAGACTCTTCCAGCGGCCTCACCCTTAACCTCTTATGTGCCGACGGCAGCGATGCGCGCGGGCAACTTCAGCCTCAGCGATCCGGACAACGCCGCACTCTGCGCTACGAGCACAGGAAACGATTTCTGCCAGTCACTGAACGGCGGATACGCTCCGGACGGAACGAAACTGAGCGGTACGCAGATTCCTGCGCAGTATCTCGATCCGGGTGCGCTGGCATTACTGAAGCTCTTCCCCCAGCCCAATACGAATCCCTCGAGCAACGGCAGCGGCTACAACTACTTTCTGCAGACGACCAATGTCCACAATGGATATATCTACCGCGGCCGCGTGGACTACAACCTCAGCGACAAAAACAAGTTGTTTGTGAGCTACCAATACGGCAGCGACTCCGAGACCAGCCTGGCACATATCTATTACACGCCTTCCAATGCCATCGCCTATCCTGGCGGTCCGCTTGTAAGTGCCGTTCATTCTCACGTGTTGAGCGGCAGCTACATTCATGTGTTTAACTCCGCGGCGACCAATGAACTACGCGTCGCCGTGGGCTGGCTCGACAATCCGTTCTCTGCCAGCAACCTGAAGGCGATGGAGATCTCTACCCTCGGCTATCCCTACGGCAGCGTTTACAACAATGCCTCCCAGCTTGTGCCGTCAATCAACTCGCCGGGAGCCCGTACGTTGCCCGACATCTCACAACCAGACCTGTTTGGAAATGGCGGAGTCTACAACACCAACAAAAAGGCCCCGTCTGTGGCCGATGACGTCACGTTCGTCTACAGAACACATACTTTTAAGATGGGTGGTTACTGGAGCCGGTCCGGTAATAAGCAAGAGACCTATGGTTCTCCCAACGGGGCGCTCTCATTTGCAAGTGGGGCAAAGACCGATCAGGTCACCGGCCTGACCATAGGCACGGTCAATCCGCTGGCAAACTTTCTGATGGGCATCACAAGTGGATTCACGCAGAACAACAGTAATCCCACCGACGACATGGCCTACACCACAGGCGCCGGCTATTTCCTGGATAACTGGAAGACGACCCGCCACCTGACGCTCAACCTCGGACTTCGCCTCGAACACCTCGGTCGATGGCAGGACAACACTGGTACCGGTCTTGCAGTGTGGGAACCGAATCGCTACGCTGCCGACGTCAGCGCAGGCAAGATCTATCCTGGCGTCTATTGGCATGCTACCGATGGGTCTGTCCCGAACGGAGGATCTCCCGTACAGACGATCTTCTTCGAGCCTCGTCTTGGACTCGCCTATGATGTCAAAGGCAACGGTGAGACCGTTGTACGCGGCGGCTGGGCGGCCTATCGCTGGAACGATCAGTACAACGACTATGCTGGTCCGCTCCAGACATCGCTCGGGGTCAAGACGTACAACTCCAGCAACAATCAAGCAATCACCCTCAAGGAGGTTGCAGCGCTCGGGGCGAACTCAGCGTCTCTCGGCTCTTTGCCTTCGAGCGTGTATGCAACAGATCAGGCTGACGACAAGGTTGGCGTGACCTATGCTTACAACCTGACTATCTCACAGCGCATTCCGCGCAACATGCTGCTCGAGGTAGCTTATGTTGGTAACCAAACCCAGAACATTCTGATGGGCGGACAGAGCAACGGTTCTGGAGTAGGCGGGGCAAACTTCGTCAACCAGAACAAGATTCCGCTCGGCGGTCTCTTCAAACCAGATCCTATTACTGGGGCTCCTGCACCGGTCGATCCAGAGAACGTTCCCAACATCGTGGACTACTTCCCCTACTACAAGGGCTACGGAACAAATGCAATCTCGGTCAATACTCACTCGGGTTATGCGAACTATAACGGTGCGCAGGTCAGTCTGCTTCGCCAGACGGGCCGTGCAACTTTCAATGTCAACTACACCTATTCAAAGTCCCTTGGAATCGTTGGGAGCACACTCGATGCATTCAACGTCGCCAATAACTATGGCGTGCTGAACATCGATCGGCCTCACGTCATCAACACTTCCTATGCCTTTGATCTTGGCTCGCCCATTCACGGTCATCTCTTTGCGGGTGGATTTGTGAACGGGTGGACGCTCTCCGGCACCACCACCTGGCAGTCAGGTGGTAACCTGCAGGCAAACACAAGCCAGAATCTCGGCTTGACCATCGAGAACACCACGCTTGGCCACACCGTAGGGTCATCCACTTTCTACGGAACGCCATTCAACAGTGTGCTCCCGCTAACCATCTGCAATCCTACTGCCGGCCTCAAGAACTATCAGCACGTCAACCTCGATTGCTTCACCGCGCCACAGATCGGGCAGGTTGGAGACCGTCAGGCCCCGTATCTCAGCGGCCCGTCCTTCTTCGACTCCGATCTCGGCGTTTACAAGAGTTTCCACATCACGGAGCACCAGGCGCTGGAGATTCGCGGATCTGCCTTCAACTTCCTCAACCACCCGCTGCCCGGCTACAGCACCACGGATCTGGTGACGCTGAAGCTTCAGACTCCAAATAACAGTTCCTTCGTCTCTCAAGTCTCGAATGTCGACCGTGGCATCACCGACGCGAAGTACACCCAACGCACCCTGTTGCTCGCAATCAAGTACCACTTCTAACGGAGCTGTTCTTGCTTGCTGAACTGGACGAGCTCTGTCGCCACCTGCCCTGGCGGCAGGGCTCGTCTCATCTCGATCGAAACCTTTCGGAGAACTAAATGAAGGTTGCAACTAGCCTCCTGCTTTCTGGTGCTCTTTCGTTCATTGCCTCTGCCGGTATTGCTCAGAGTTCAACCGTCCCCGCGTCGCCCCAGGCCGTCGATCCCATCTACATACTCCCCCCCGCCTCATTGAACACCCAGCAGGTATCCACACTGCAAAAGCTCGGCGCTGACTGGCCACAGCTCGGTCGCTATCGCGAGGAGAACGCAAAGCTACCTCCGCCCGAAACAGGCGAGTCTCGCATCGTCTTTATGGGCGACTCCATCACCGACTCGTGGGGCCGCAACGTCCCCACTCCATTTTTTCCCGGCAAGTCCTACATCAATCGCGGGATCTCCGGCCAGACCACAGGTCAGATGCTCGTACGCTTCCGCCAGGATGTCATCGACCTTTCGCCGGCAGCTGTCCTGATCCTTGCCGGAACCAACGATCTCGCAGGCAATACTGGCCTCTCGTCACTTCAGATGATCGAAGATAACCTGCAATCAATGTGCGAATCCGCGAAGGCTCACGGCATTCGCGTCATCCTGGCGTCTGTTCTTCCGGTTAGCGACTATCCATGGCGTCGCGGTCTCCATCCCGCCGCTGAAGTCCGTCAACTCAACGACTGGATCAAACACTACACACAGTCTAACGGATTCGTTTACCTCGACTACTACTCCGCGATGACCAATGATCAGGGAGGCCTCGACGCCGGCGTCTCCCCCGATGGTGTCCATCCAAACGCTGCCGGCTACGCCATTATGGCGCCGCTTGCCGAGAAGGCCATCCAACAGCCGGTCAACCAGACGACGGTGCCAACAATCACCAAATAAGCAGGATTCTGCACTCAGCGAACGCATTCGCTCTACAACTCACACCGAACGATAGGAAATATTGCCTCCATGCATAGGTTCAACCGATCCGTCTCCATCGTGTCTGTACTCGCTGTCGTCTCCATTCCTCAACTCCTCCAGGCGCAGCAGGGGTATCGCTTTCAGGACACGCATCTCCCCGCCGAAGAACGCATCACCGACCTGATCGGCCATATGACGCTCGAGGAAAAAGTGCAGGCGCTCAGCACAAACCCAACCATCCCCAGGCTTGGCGTGGTCGGAACACAGCACGTTGAAGGGCTGCACGGGCTCGCCCTCGGAGGTCCTGGCGGATGGGAGGGCAAGAACCTCCCCGTCATTCCCACGACACAGTTCCCCCAATCGCGCGGACTCGGCCAGACTTGGGATCCCGCGCTCGTCCAGAAAGCCGCCGCTGCTGAAGGCTACGAAACTCGCTACGCCTACGGTAAATACCATCGTGGCGGCATGGTCGTCCGCGCACCTAACGCCGACCTCAGTCGCGATCCCCGCTGGGGCCGCAGCGAAGAGTCTTATGGCGAAGATCCGTTCCTGGTCGGAACCATGGCTACTGCCTTTACCCGCGGCCTGCAGGGCGACGATCCGCACGTCTGGCTCACCGCGTCGCTCCTGAAGCACTTCCTCGCCAACAGCAATGAAGACGGCCGCGACGGTTCCTCCTCGAACTTCGACGAGCGCCTCTTCCGCGAGTACTACTCAGTCCCCTTCCGCATGGCCATCCAGCAGGGCGGGGCCAATGCCATGATGACCGCCTACAACGGATGGAACGGCGTACCGATGATCGAAAATCCTGTGCTTCGCTTTACAGTCATGAAGGAGTGGGGATTCGACGGTATCCTTTGCACTGACGGCGGCGCTCTCACCAATCTTGTCACCCATCACCATGCCTTCAAAACCATGTCCGAAGCCGCCGCGGCTGCAATTCACGCCGGTATCAACCAGTTCCTCGACGACTACCGCCAGCCCGTCATGGACGCGCTCAAACAGAACCTCATCACCGAGCAGGAGATAGATGCCAACATCCGCGGCGTCTTCCGTGTCATGCTGCGGCTAGGCATGTTGGACCCTGCAGAGCATATTCCCTATGCCAAAATCGGCACCTTAGATCAAGCCAAAGGTGATCCCTGGAACTGGCCTGAGCGACACGCTCTCGTACGTCAGGTCACCGACGAGTCCATCGTGCTTTTGAAGAACGAAAACAACATCCTTCCCCTTCGTCCCGACAACGCAAAAAACATCGTAGTCATCGGCCCACTCGCCGATCGTGTAGCACTTGACTGGTACAGCGGTACTCCCCCCTATATCGTGACGCCGCTCGCAGGAATCCGAACACGGGCTGGATCTTCCTCCTCTGTCACCTTTTCGAAAGGCGATGATCCAAACGAAGCTGCCGCTCTTGCCGCCAAAGCCGACGTAGCCATCGTGATCGTGGGTAACCACCCTACTTGCGACGCTGGATGGTTCAAATGCGCACTGCCGAGCGAGGGCAAAGAAGCGATTGATCGCAAGAGTCTCACCTTGGAGCAGGAGGAGCTCGTCAAGGCTGTCTACGCCGCCAATTCCAAGACCGTTGTTGTACTGCAAACGAGCTTCCCTTACACGACCAACTGGACCCAGGAGCATATACCAGCCATCCTGCAGATCACTCACAACAGCGAAGAGCAGGGAAACGCCCTCGCGGACGTGCTCTTCGGTGACTACAACCCAGCGGGACGTCTAACCCAGACCTGGGTTAGCTCCATCGATCAGCTTCCTCCCATGATGGACTACGATCTTCGCCACGGACGAACTTACCTTTATCTGAAGCAGAAGCCTCTGTATGCCTTCGGCTTCGGTCTCAGCTATACGACTTTCGCCTATTCGAATCTGCGCGTCAGCCCATCCAGCCTCGCGCCGAACGGCGACCTGACCGTCAGCGTTGACATACGCAACACAGGTGCGCGAGATGGTGACGAAGTCGTTCAACTCTACGTCGCCTATCCTCACTCAGCCGTGTCGCGTCCCATCGAAGAGCTAAGAGGCTTCGAACGCACGCACATTCGCGCTGGTGAATCCAAAGCTGTCACTCTTCACCTACCTGCGCAGTCGCTCGGCTACTGGAGCCAAACACAACATGCCTTTGTTGTTGAACCTGGCCCCATCGAACTTCGAATCGGTGCCAGCTCGGACGATATCAAGCTAAGCAAAACCTTGAACGTCGCCCGTTAGTCACGGACCCTCTGATAGATACTTGAACAAAGAAGAGAAAATTATGTCCAGGCACATCCGCACCGCTGTCCACTTCATTCCGCTCTCTTGTCTCTGCGCGCTCCTGGTAACTCCGGTGACGCGCGCTCAGCAGCTGTCGCTCTCTCGCGATAATGCCACCGTGCTCGTCGAGCCCTACGCGCCAAATATCGTTCGCGTCTCCATTAGCCTGCGGCGCGAGGATGCACTCGCTGCACCTGGTTATGGCATCGTAGCGACGCCAGCTCCTACAGGATGGACAGCCGGGAGCGACACTTCAGGTGACACCTTGCGGTCCAACCGCCTTGTCGTCACGGTCTCACCCCAGGGGCCGAAGTGGGTTCCCACCGGAACCAGCGCCGACATAGCGAAGTTCTTCAACGGCTCCACTCCAGGCGTCGGCCTCTCCATCAAAACCCCCAATAATGCGGACCTCGTTCGCATGCAGGGCTGGCAGATGTCGGTCCCCAACCACAAGGACGGCAACGCCGACATCCTCTACGACCGCCGCTCCACTGACGCACCCTTCTTCCAGGTCGGCGCCAGCTTCGCCTCACCACCGGATGAGCACTACTATGGCTTGGGTCAGAATCAGGAAGGCTACCTCGACCATCGCAACCATGTACTCCGTTGTGCTCACGACTACAACGCACCCTCTGGCCAAAGTGTATGTGTACCATTCATAGTTACAAACAAAGGTTACGGCATCCTCTGGGACAATCCATCCGCGACCACCGTCGCCTTCGGATTCAACGATCAGGTACGTTGGACATCAGATGTCGGCCAACGAGTCTCTTTCTTCGTCATCGCTGGTGCAACTTACGATGAGATCTACGCCGGCTATCGTCTGCTCACTGGCTCAACCCCTATGCTCCCAAAATCCGCATACGGCTACATTCAGAGTAAGCAGCGCTATACCAGCCAGGCCGAACTTCTCGGTGTGGCGCACGGATATCGCGAACGCCACTACCCAATCGACGACCTAGTCATCGACTGGTTCCACTACACCATCATGGGTCAGATGGACATGGATCCCACCAAGTGGCCAGACCCCGCGGCGATGAACAAAGAACTGCACGCCTTGAACTTCCACACCATGATCAGCATCTGGCCCCGCTTCGTACCAGAGGGCCGTTACTACAACACCGTGCTAAAGAATGGATGGTTCGAGCACCTAGCCGACGGCACGCCTACCAATGGCTTACCCTACGACCGCGCCGGCTCAGACATCGACATCACGAACCCGGACGCTGCAAAGTGGTACTGGGACGTCGTCAAAGAGAACTACATCAGCAAAGGTTTCGACGCCTTCTGGGCCGACGAGACCGAGCCAGATCTTCCTCCTAACGGAAGCTACTTCCACATTGGCCCTGGCACGCAGTTCTTCAACATCTACCCCCTCTTTCACACTGCAGCTTTCTACAATGGCTTTCGCGAAGACCTTCCGACTAGGGCGCTCATCCTCGCTCGCGACGCATATCTCGGCGCGCAGCACAACGGCGCCATCTTCTGGTCCTCCGACATCAGCGGAAATTGGGACACCCTGAAACGTCAGGTCCCAACCGGCATTAACTTCGTGGCATCGGGTACACCCTACTGGAGCACCGACATCGGCGGCTGGCAGTATCTTCCCTCGCATCACACTCCGCTGCACACCCCGCTCATCGACCCCTCTGATGCCCGCGAAAACATTGGCCACTACGATGACTATCCCGAGCTCTACGTCCGCTGGTTCGAGTACGGAGCCTTTCAGCCCAACTTCCGCAGTCACGGAAGCCGTCCGCAGAATGAGGTGTGGTCCTACGGCAAGCAGGCCGAACCAATCCTCGTGAAGTATCTTCGTCTTCGCTATCAGCTCATGCCATACATCTACAGCCTCGGCCACATGACCAACCAGACCGGTGCTCCCTTCATGCGCGGCCTGTTCATGGACTTCGGAAGCGACCCCAAGGTTGCCAATATCGCTGACGAGTATATGTTTGGACCTGCTCTGCTGGTCGCTCCGGTAACAGAGCAGGGAAGTACATCACGCGAGGTTTATCTGCCTGCTGGAACTGACTGGTACAACTTCTGGACGAATACGAAAGTGCATGGTGGACAGACCATCACTGTCGATGCTCCCATCGACACGATTCCCCTCTTCGTTCGTGCCGGTTCAATCATTCCTCTTGGCAGTGTTGTTGAAAGCACCAACGAAGATCAGAAGATCGATCGCGTTCGCGTCTACCCTGGAGCCGACGGCGACTTCGACCTCTACCGTGACGACGGCAACACCTACAACTACGAGAAGGGCCAGTTCCAACTTACCCATCTTCACTGGTCCAACGCGACAGCCAAGCTGACCCACAGCGGTCCAGACGCATGGAGCGCGCCCGATGCCTCGGTCCTCGAGGTAGAAAACCGATAGATAGAGTCGCATCTTCTGAGACGGGTTACTCGCACGCGCTCTAGCTAACCGTTCGCAGCAACCCGTCGAGAACCTTCCTCGCTCCAGCCTTCATCTGCAACTCCCGAACAACCGATCCATAGCGAACTCTGACAACCCCATCGCGCTCTGACAGCAGCCTCAACTCAGTCATTCGCCCAGCTTTCCAGGTCACTCCAACTGTCATTCCTCCTATCGCCCTTAGCCCGTCGACTCGGCCCTCGGGCAGTGCGGAGGGTAATGCTGGAAGCACGCGAACTTCATTCGGACGGCTATCCAGCAGCATCTCCGCAATCGCGGCCGTGGCCCCAAAGTTGCCATCGATCTGGAACGGCGGATGCGAATCCCACAAATTCGGAAAGCTTCCCGCCGAACTCTGTTTAATAGGATCCACGGGATTCCAGAGGTTTCGGAGTAAGGCATAAGCATGGTCTCCATCTCCGAGCCGCGCCCACAGCAACATCTTGTAAGCAAGCGACCAACCCGTTGCGCCATCGCCTCTTACCTCCAGCGACTGTCGCGCCGCCTCAGCCAGCTTCGGAGTTGCTTCAGGATCGATCTCTTCTCCTGGATACACGGCCCACAGATGCGAAACATGACGATGATGCGGATCGACCTCGCGATATGGTTCAAGCCACTCCATCACGCGGCCGTCGGCGCCAATCTGGATAGGAGCAAGCTGCGCCTGCGTCTGGATCAGCTTCGTTCGTAGATCCTCGTCCAGTCCAAGCTTCGCCTCCGCCTCTGCCGTCGCGCCAAACAGGTAACGAAGATTCTCCTCGTCGATCGCAGGTCCCATGCACACGCTGGCCTTCCGTCCATCGGGCATGTAAAAAGTGTTCTCCGGCGAATTGGAGGGTGCCGTGACAAGCCATCCATGCTTCGGCTCGTGAACCAACATCGACAGATAAAACTCCGAAGCGCCCTTCATCATGGGATACATGCGTCGTAGAAACTCCGCGTCGCCCGTGTAGAGATAGTGCTCCCATATGTGCTGGCACAGCCACGCGGAACCGATAATAGTCGAACCCCACGAAGCCTCTTCTCCGGGTGACGTGAAGCCCCACGCATTCGTCATCACATGCGCGACCCATCCATCGGCGCCGTAGTAGCTCCGTGCTGTATGTCCGCCGGGCACCTGCAGGCCTTCCATAAGAGCGAACAGAGGATCCGTAAGATCTCCTAGTCCCGTTGGCTCCGCTGGCCAGTAGTTCATCTGCACATTGACGTTCAAGTGCCAGTCGCCCTTCCATCCAGGATGGATGCCCTCTGCCCAAAGCCCTTGAAGATTTGCCGGCAGGCCACCCGGACGAGACGACGAAATCAACAGATAGCGGCCAAACTGAAAGTAGAGCGCCACCAACCCAGGATCGTTCGCTCCCAAATGAGCCGCGGCTAAGCGGTCTGCGGCCGCGCTCTGCTCCAGAGCTGCGTCTCCCATCACAAGCGATACTCTGCGGAAGTAGCTGCGATAATCCGCTTGGTGGCGCGCCAGTAACAACGCATAAGACCGCTGTGCCGCCGCGCGCATATCCTGCAAAGCGGCGAACTCGGCGTCATGGCTGTGACGGCCTGCGAATCCTCGATAGTTGGTTGCCGCGGTCACCAGTAGCGTAACCTCGTCAGCGCGAGAGATCAAAAGAGAATCGCCATCGACTGGTCTTATCGTGCCGCCGCGAATGAACGCTCGCACACGGGTGGCATACCGAAGGCCAGCCATGTCGTGCACGCCCGAGTCCAGCGCGCCCGTCATCACCAAGCCATCTTTACCATCGGTCTTCGTCTGGAAACGCTCCACTCTGCCCAGACGAACGCGCAACGAAAGCGAACGCGATCGGCTCGCGCGCAGGTGCACCACAATCACCTGGTCCGGGGCGCTTGTGAATACTTCGCGTGTATAGCGCACTCCATTTGCCTCAAAACTCGTCGTCGCCACAGCCCCATCGAGATCAAGCCATCTGCGATATTCGCTGGCGTTCGCATCCTTCATCCCATCAAACGAGAGCAGCAGTTTTCCCAACTCTTCGTACGAACCATAGCGAGGATCGCCGCTCCCCGCATCAGCCGATGTAAAGCTCTTATTTACCAGAACCTCGGCGGCCACATTGTCACCCGCAATCAGAAGCCTGCGAATCTCTGGGAGCTCTTTCGCAGCGTCTGTGCGATCCGAGTCGTGGGGTGAGCCGGACCACATCGAACTCTCATTCAGGTCCACTCTCTCCTCGGAGATGCCGCCATACATCGTCGCTCCTAGCCGTCCATTGCCCGTTGGCATAGCCTCCTCGAAGACGCGTGCCGGCGCACCGAAGCGCACCAGCAGGTCACCGGAAGGCACGTAGCTCTGGGCCGCAAGCATGGAACTGAAGCCCAACAGCAACGTAAGCGCGCCACATTGTTCCACCTTAGTGAAGCCGGACAAAGCGGTCCTCCTACTTACTACCGGTCGACTCCTGAAGCACCACGACACCAAACCGTGGAAGTGAAACGCTCGCTGTGTCCCCACCCTTGAGCACATCGTGCATTGCATGTGGCAGCTTGATGACGCGCATCTCCGATCCATAGTTCGTCAGAATGAGAACCCGCGTCTTTGTGTTCGACCGTATCGCCACATCCACGTCTGCCGGAATCTCAGGCAATACTGCCGCGACGCCGCTCTCCTCGAGCATCCACTCCGCAGCACGTCTCATCGCAGCCGCATCAAGCCCCGTGCCAATGTATGTAATAGTTCCACGCCCAACTTTGCGTGTCACAGCCGCGGGCTGTCCGTCCAACCAGCCGTTGCTCGTTCCGTAACGCATCAGAACCTGCGTAGCCTGATCCATTACGCCAAGCTGTTCGGCCCAGATCGTATCCTGCGCATCTCCCCACACGCCGCTCACCGGCACTGTTTGATCCAGCGCGTAAAACTGCTCAACCCTCGCTCCCAGCATTGCGGCGAGTGGTCCCGGTTGCCGCTCTGGAAATAGACTGTTGTCTTCGTCCTTCATGGCACTCCGCTGCCCTAGCACGAGATTGCCACCCGTACGAACGTAAGCCTCCAAATTCTTTGCAGCCTCCGGCGTCAGTACGTTCAACGCCGGAGCGACGACCAGTTTGTACTGCGTCAGAGGAGCTGTATCCGCAATCACGTCAACCGAACCAGCAAGTTTATGCAGCGGAGCGTAGTAACTTAACAGAGCCTCGACCGGATCGAATGCTTTGTTGTGCCTCTGCCAATTGATAGCCCATCGACTCGAGTAGTCCTGCAGCACCGCAACCTCCGACCTCACAGTCGTTCCAGCCAGCACTGGAGCGGCCTTCTCGAACTCAGCCCCAATCTGCTTCACCTCGCCGTATAGCGGGACGGGCGTCCCATCGGCTCCAACCAGCGTACCGTGGTACTGCTCCTGTCCGTTCAGCGCACTCCTCCACTGCCAGTACTCCACTGCATCCGAGCCATGGCCAATCGCATTCCACGCCATAGCCCGAACCTCTCCCTTATCGAGCGCATTGTTGTCCGTCTGCCAGTTCACAAAGCCCGGCTGCGTCTCCATCACCCAGAAGTTCTTGCGCAAAAATCCACGAGTCAAATCGTGTGTCGCACCATTGCGCACTGGGTCCAGATGTCCGGCCCCCACATAATCGTCCCACGAGGCAAAGTCCAAATCCTGCGCCACGGTGTAGTGATCGTATGCGTCGAACCACCCCATCATGTTCGTAGTGATCATCTGTCGAGGCTCAGCATGCGCGCGAATCGCATCCAACTGGTTCTTCTGATAACTCCGCCAAGTGTCGGAGACGAACTCTTTCCAGTTCAGCATCAGGCCCGGGTTGCCCCCATGTTCGGCGATCGGAATCTGACTCCAATCCTGGTAGGTCTCGCTCCAATAAGCGGTCGTCCACCGCGTATTTAGATTCTCAAGCGTCCCGTACTTTCCGCGAAGCCAGCTTTGAAATTGTGCCTGGGTAGTTTCTCCATAGCTCTCATTGGCGTATTCGTTGTCAATCTGCCAGCCGATAACATTCGCGTCATGACCGAACGCCTCGGCCATCTTCTCCGCGACCCTCCGGCTCAGTTCGCGATACTTCGGATCGCTCCAGTCGAACTGTTGGCGATTTCCATGTCCATCCTTCCTGCCGTTTTCCATGGTGCGTAGGGTCTCAGGATACTTCTGCGTAAGCCAGGCTGGCGGCGCGGCGGATGGCGTCCCAATCACAACCGCAATGTGATGCCGTTCCGCCGCACGCACTGCATGCTGCAGCCACTCCAGACGAAACTCGCCCTCGTGCGGCTCGATGGTGCTCCACGCAAACTCACCCACGCGCACAAAATTTACATGCGCCTGTTCCATAAGCGTGAGATCCGCGTCCCATCGGCTCTCCGGCCACTGCTCGGGATACCATGCCGCTCCAAGCCTCAATGCAGGGCGCCGCGCATCTGTGGGCAACGCAACCTGGGCAAGAGCAGGGACACTCAAGGTCAATAGGACAAATGCAGATCGCACAACCCAACACCGCAAAATCATCGAAACTCCTTTACTCGAGAACCACACCGGTATTCGCGGTCCGATGCTGCTCTTGCCTCGACTACAGGTAACGGTTAATCAGATTTTCCAACTGCTCCTGCCGCCCTGATCGCGGCTGGGGATTGATATTGCGTTCTTCGCTTCGGGCAGCGATTGCCTCCAGCGACTCCTTGCCCGCAAGCATCGCCTTGTTCTCCGGCAGATCCCAACCCGCATAGCGCGCGTCCACAATCTCAGCCAAACGCCCTTCCTCATGAATCTTCGCAGCAATCAGGAACGCACGAGCGCACATATCCACGCCCCCAATGTGCGCATGCAGCAGATCCTCCGGCTCCGTTGACTGCCGCCGTACCTTTGCGTCGAAGTTCATTCCGCCCCTCCCGAGGCCCCCAACCTGGATCACGTGATACATCGCCAAAGTCATCGAGTACAGATCTACCGGAAACTGATCCGTGTCCCAACCAAGCAACGGGTCGCCGCGGTTAATATCGAGCGAACCAAGAATCCCCAAGTCAGCGGCTGTGGCAATCTCATGCTCGAAAGTGTGTCCGGCCAGCAACGCATGATTGGCCTCAAGATTTACCTTCACCTCGCTCTCAAGGCCAAACCTCTTCAGAAACCCAAACACGGTCGCCGTATCGAAGTCGTATTGATGCACGGTCGGTTCCTTCGGCTTCGGTTCAAGCAATATTTGGCCATTGAATCCGATCTTGTGTTTATACTCGACCACCAATGCGAGCATGCGGCCCATCTGCTCCAGCTCGCGCTTCAGGCTTGTGTTCAACAGCGTCTCGTAGCCCTCGCGCCCGCCCCACAGTACATAGTTTTCGCCGCCCAACTTCTTCGTTACATCCATGCAATGTTTAATCGTCGTCGCACTGTAAGCAAAGACTTCTGGGTCTGGGTTGGTCGCGGCGCCGGACATAAATCGCGGATGACTGAACAGGTTCGCCGTACCCCATAGCAGCCGTGTCTTTGACGACTCCATCTTCTTCGCCAGGTAGTCCGACATGCTGTGAAGATTCGTAATTGACTCACGCAGGGTTTGCCCGTCGGGAGTGATATCGCGGTCATGGAACGTGTAGAAGGGAAGATCAAGAACGCGAAAAAGGTCGAATGCAGCGTCTGCCTTGTCTTGCGCAGCCTGCATCGCATCGCTGCGGTCCATCCAGGGGCGGCGAATCGTCGGCGCGCCGAATGGATCGCTACCGTTCATCGCCAGACTGTGCCAATAAGCGACTGCAAATCGCAGATGCTCGCGGAGTGGCTTTCCCAACACTGTTCGGTCCGCATCATACCAGCGGTACGCCAGATCGGATGTGCTCTCGGCTCCCTTGTATTCCACTGTCGGAAAGCTACTGAAAATCGATTGCCCCATATATCCCCCCAAATAAAAATGTGTCTTGCGCTTTGTACCGCACAGAAACTCAATCCACCGAGTGCGCCACTGGTCGGAACCGCACCGTGTAGGAACCTCCGAAGAGGGTCAGTAGAACGCCCCACCAGAGCGTCGGCTGTAGGTTCGCCAGAACTGTGGCGGGCTCGTGTCCGAAACGCTCAAAGATGCCTTGGCTTAGTAGAACCAGACCGTCAGCCAGCATCAAGATGCCGCAGAAAAACCATATGGAGAGCTTTGCTCTGCGCTTCTGCAAATTCTGATCTTGCGAACGATTGTCTCTCATCGTGTCTCCTCGCAGCTCGCTTCTAAAAAAACACTATATTCAGAATGAAAAACACAATGATCACCACGACTGCCCAGAAGGCAGGCTTCTGCCATAGCTTTTCGGCGCCGTCGCTAGGCAGCGGAGTTACTCCGTAGACCAGCCCAGCAAGTTGGGCGGTGGGCGTAGCCGTTGTCATCAGGCTCACGGTCACTGTTATCACAACGCAGATCAGCCAACTCCACAGCGCACGATAAAGGTTCTCCGCCATCGGACGCGCATCAGGACTCATCGCGATGTATCGCAGACCGTCGGCATTCAAACGAACCCAAACAAACATCCCTATCGAAGCTGCGGTTCCGGCCAACAACCCCCAGAATCCGCCAGCTCTCGTCGCCCTCTTCCACAGCATCCCCAAAATTACGGTGCCAAAGAGTGGCGCGATAAAAAAGCTGAATAACGCTTGAACGTAATCCATGATCGACGCCGCGTTCATCACCAGGTAGGCCGTCGCAATCGATACAAGCATCCCAATAACGGTTGACCATCGTCCCATCGCTACGTAGTGCTTGTCAGACGCTCTCTTGTTGATGAAGGCGCCATAGAGGTCATAAGTCCAGACAGTCGAGAAGGCACTGATATTACCCGCCATTCCGCTCATAAAGCCCGCTATCAGCGCCGTGATTCCGAGCCCTAATAACCCGGGGCCGCAGTAGCGAACCAACATCAACGGCAGCACGTCGTCGTAGCTGTGCTGTCCGGTCACCTTCGCTACACTTCCGGGCACCAGATGAAACACCATGGAGCCGTCGGCGTTGTGCAGTCCAAGCGCAATCAGACCGGGCAGGATCACGATCAACGGCACTGCCATTTTGAACGCCGCACCGATCACCGGCGCCATCTTTGCGGACCGCAGGCTGTTCGCGCTCAACACCCGCTGCACCACAAGAAAATCCGTCGTCCAATAGCCGAAGCTGATAACAAACCCCAGCCCAAAGACGATGCCCGTCCAATGCACGCCCATCGGGTTGTCTTTGAACCCTCCAAGCGTGTTCCACAGGTGCGTGTAGTTGGTATTACCTACGTTCGTCGCAATCTGCGCCTTCAGATTCGTCCAGCCATGTGCCTCGATCAACCCCAAGATTGGAATCGTTGCTGCGCCCGCCCATATCAAAACAAACTGCAGCACCTCGTTGATGATTGCCGAGCGAAGACCTCCAAGCATTACATATAACGCAACCGTTCCCGCGCCCACCCAGATCGAGAACGTTAGATTCCAGCCAAGCACTGTCTGCATCACGACAGCCATGGCATACATGTTGACCCCGCTCATCAGGATTGTCATCAACGCAAACGACACGGCACTCAGTGCTCTTGTGCCCTCGCCAAACCTCAGATGCAGATAACCCGGTACAGAGTGTGTCTTCGAGATGTAGTAGAACGGCATCATCACGATGCCCAGAAACAGCATTGCTGGAATCGCGCCGATCCAGTACCAATGGGTTGCAAGCATCCCGTATTGATATGCTGCCCCTGCCCATCCCATCAGCTCCAGCGAGCCCAGATTCGCTGACACGAAGCTCAGCCCAGCCACCCACGCCGACATCTCCCTTCCAGCAAGAAAGAACTCTTCGCTCGTGTTCGTAGACCCCTTCACATAAAACCCAATGAAGATGACCAAAGCGAAGTAGAGCAGCAGAATCAGGACGTCGACTGGATTAAGTCGCGTCATCTGGGCGCCGAGTAGAGAAAAGCTGAAAGCGACAGAAAGCATTATGTACTACGAAAAGCCTTCCAAAAGGTGGGTGAAGCGTCAGGGAACATCAAAAACCCTATTTTACTCGCGACCCGAACTATATCGGCTACTCCATAAAGTTGTCAATGATGATTGGGTCAACCCCAAATCCATATCATCGCGCTGGCCGCACAGAATTAGGTGTTTGCAGGTTTTTACACACCTCTTTCGAGATCGTTCCACTTATCTCTATAAAATCGCCGTGGCACACCGCTATACTGGACCTCGAAGAAATAGTTCTTGCGATTTTATTAACTCAGGGAACCTCACGCACATCCCTGCAAAGTCGAGATGGAGCACTGATGAACTCTCAGCTCGTGCGAGCGCACCATGTCTGCTAAAGAAAGAACAGAGCACGTCGACAAAGGATTCAGGCGCGTCGACCTCGCCTATGTCGAGCTTGCATCAAGCGAGATCGCTCGTGACATCAACCGCGACATCGTATTGGAAATCGTTCGTTCCAAGCAGCCCATCTCGCGTGCCGACCTCTCACGCGTCTCTGGCTTGCAGCCTAGCACTGTCTCCAATATCGTCGAGCAACTCCTACAGGAGACTTGGATCGTTGAGGGTGCCGTAGCCCGCAGGCCCCGCGGCCGCCGCCCGACCATGCTCTCGCTCAACGACAATCTCGTCATGTTGGTAGCCGACCTCCGGCCACGAAGGGCAATCCTCGCCATTATCGACCTCAACGGTCGCATGCTCGCGCACGAAGAGATCAGCATCTTCTCGGATCCCGAACGATCCGTCGCCGGCATGATCGAAGCCATGCAGGCCATGCGCGATCGCTTCCCACACAAAACCTTTGAAGGCGTCGGAATCAGCGTGCCGGGCCGCGTCCATCCAAAGACAAACCATCTCATTCACGCCCCTAATCTCAAATGGACGGACTATGACATCAAGGGAGCGATCCAGAAGAAGCTGCGCCTTCAGGTCGAACTCGACAACGATGCGACGGCCTGTCTACTCTCCGAGCTCTGGTTCGGCCGCATGGATAAAACGCGTAACGCAGTTCTAATCAGCCTCTCCGAAGGCCTCGGCACCGCGATCTTCGCCAACGGACAGATCGTCTCGGGCCTCAACGGCCTGGCTGGCGAGTTCGGCCACATCCCAGTAGACCCTGCCGGCCCTCTCTGCGGCTGCGGCAAGCGCGGTTGCTGGGAGACGCTCGCTTCATCCGACGCGGCCCTGCGCTTTTACTCCGAACTCAATCCAAACGCAAATGTCACCTCCATTCAAAATCTCATGCACCTCGCCGAAGAAGGTGATTCTCTCGCCATCAAGGCGATAAAGAAACAGGCCCTGCATCTCGGGCAAGGCCTACGCCTCGTCACTGCGGCCCTTTCTCCGGAACTCATCCTCATCACCGGCGCTCTCACCACAGCGTGGTCTACCTTTGGCTCCATCGTGCAGGACGAGTTGGTATCGGGAATTCTCGCAGGTTCTCCCCCCCGCCTTGAGATCACAACAGGAGGAGAGATGGCCCGCCTTCGTGGAGCTGCCGCCATCGCACTTCAGCGGCACTCCGGCTATCACAGCTCATCCCGCCGCGGCACGAAAGATAAATCGAATGCAGGCAAGCGCTCTGAGACTGGTAACTAACCCAATCAACGTACACAATCACGAGACTCACATCTATGTATCTAGGTATCGACTGCGGCACGCAAGGGACAAAGGCTCTCCTGATCGATGAGCAGGGCATCGCACTCGGTCGAGGACATGCCGCGCATCAAGTCATCCAGCGATCCTCCGGCGCCCGCGAGCAGGATCCTCAATGGTGGATTGAAGCCCTCCGACTCTCAGTCAAGCAAGCGATAGCACAGGCTCCCGGCCATCCCATCGAAGCCCTCGCAGTCTCCGGCCAACAGCACGGCCTTGTCGTTCTCGACGAGCGCAAGCAGGTCATTCGCCCCGCCAAGCTTTGGAACGACACCGAAACAGCAACGCAAAACGCGGAACTCATCGCCCGCTTCGGGGGCCAGCAAGCCTTCTTCGAGCGCTTCGGCATCATCCCCCTCACCGGCTACACCGTATCAAAGTTGCTCTGGCTGCAGCAGCGGGAACCAGAAAACTTCGCCAGAATCCGTCACATTCTTCTTCCCCACGAGTACCTCAACTTCTGGCTTACCGGCAATCTCTGCGCGGAGTACGGCGACGCCTCCGGAACCGGATACTTCGATGTCCGCAATCGCACCTGGGCCGCCGAGGTCCTCGCCTCAATCGACCAGGGTACTGGCCATCTCCTTCGCGCGCTCCCGACCCTCGTTCCCGCGCAGCGAATCATCGGCACCGTAAAACCGGATGTAGCTGCCGATCTCGGCATCTCCAACTCCTGTCTCGTCGCCAGCGGCGGTGGCGACAACATGATGGGAGCCATCGGCACCGGTAATGTCACCGAAGGCGTCGTCACCATGAGCCTTGGCACTTCCGCTACCGTCTACTCCTTCCGCAACAAACCCGCAGCCAGCCCTAACCCGAGCATCGCGCCCTTCTGCTCCTCCTCCAACGGCTGGCTTCCCCTCGTCTGCACCATGAACGCAACCAATGTCGTCACACAGACCCTGGATACGCTTGGCCGTACAGTCACTGATATTGAATCGGCTCTGGCCACCACGATTCCCGGAGCGGATGCCCTGACCTTCATCCCCTTCCTCAACGGGGAACGCACTCCCGATCTGCCGTCTGCGCACGGCTCTATCCTCGGGGTCTCGGCGTCCAATTTCACTCCAGAAAATCTCATCCGCGCGACGATCGAAGGAGTCAGCTTCGGCATTCTCGAAGGCCTCGATCTCATTCTCGATGGCACAAACGCGAAACGCATTCTGCTCATCGGAGGCGGGTCACGTTCCGCGCACTGGCGCCAGCTCCTCGCCGATGCCAGTGGCACAGACGTGCACGTTCCTCTTGAAGAAGAGGCCGGTTGTCTCGGCGCTTGCATTCAGGCCATCTTCGCCGCTCGCAGCGAAATCGGCTCGCCGGAGACCTTCATCGAAATCTGCGATCGTTGCATCAAGCTCGATGACCAGCGAACCGCCTCGCCCAATCCTGCCAGGGCGTCACAATACGCTCAAGCGCGTGCAGCGTACAAGCATTATCGGATAACTCAATACGGCGTCTAGTTCCAACGATCCGCTGTCTTGCCAGCTGCCATGCCAGTAAAGTAGAGGATACTTAGTCTGTAACTGTTCAGCAGAGCTGATCCCGGCAGTCCCTCTTGGATCCATATCTAGTGTGGGAGTTTTAACGTGCCTTGCACGCTGAAGCTGGCGGTTTTCCCAAGACGACTGTCTGGTTGAGATCCGCCTACCGCAATAACATAGCTACCCGGAACAACGGCTCGATTGCCCTTATCGTCCACTTGGGACAGGGTACGAGAATCAAGAGTGAAGGTGACATGGGTTGTTTCGTCCGGTTTCAGATGCAGACGCGTGAAACCCGCGAGGGCTAGGTTCGGAGACACCGAGGAGTAAGGTGGCATCAGATAGAGTTCCGCGACTTCGTCTCCCTCTCGAGTCCCTGTGTTCTTCACATCTGCTTCGGCTGTAATGGAGTCACCGGCCTTGAGTTTTGAACTAGAGAGCCTGAGGTTTTGATAAGAAAAAATGGTATAGCTAAGCCCATAACCGAAACCATAAAGCGGTTTGCCCTTGAAGTAACGGTAAGTTCGGTTGGCCATGGAATAGTCACTAAAGGCGGGCAACTGTTCGACCCCGGCATAGAAGGTCACGGGAAGACGCCCGCCGGGGTTGTTTTGCCCGCTTAGAGTTTCAGCAATTGCTTCCGATCCCGCTTCCCCGGGATACCAGGCTTCTAGGATGGCTTTGGCATGCTCCTGAGCCCAGTTGACAGAGAGAGCAGAGCCGTTCATGAGAATGACCACCAGCGGCTTACCGGTCGCGGCAAGTGCTTCCAGAAGTTCTTGCTGCGCAGCGGGAAGCTTGATGTCCGTCCGATCTCCGCCGGCGAAGCCTTCGACATGGAGGGACATCTCTTCACCCTCGAGATTAGGAGATAAGCCTACAAACGCAAGAATGACATCAGATTTCTGAGCGATTGCGACGGCCTCTTTTCGTAAATACGAAGACTGTGGAGTCCACTCGAATGAGAGGTCTGCGCCGCGGAGTGGCGCGTGATGTATGTACTCGACTCTAAGATCATGTGGATTAGTGTCCACGAAATTCAGTCGAAAGTGCGAATCTAAACTATTCTCTGACGGGGAGTCACTTGCAATGAGTTTTCCATCAACAAAGATCTTAAATTGCTCGTGTCCAGTGCAGGGATAGCAGTCACCAAAATGCATTGCGAGCGCAAGATCTCCCGTCTGTGGAGCTGTGATGGTTCCGGTCCAGCGGACAGCAAAGCTATTGGAGGGCACGCCGGGCGTTGGAGCAGCGGAGTTCCAATCGAAGTCAATCGCCTTGTCAATACGTGTCGTTACAGGGTTGCCTTGGAAAGTGCTGTCGGAGAAATACTCGGCCTTCAGCCCGTTTTCAACCGCTGATTTGCTGGGATGAAACATGGTGCGAGGAATCGGTAGAGGCACCTGATCCGCATACGGCGAGCCCTGAGCATAGAGGATCATTGAGTTCTTAAACTCAGCTGCAATGGCGTCGACAGGGAGTTTGGGGTCTTCGGCAATTGCATTGTAGTTGCCTTCGATGGCTGCCAAGGAGGCAGCATTAGGTCCTATGACGGCGATTGTACGAGTGTTCAGGTCGAGCGGCAGAAAAGAGGAGTCGTTTTTCAGCAGCACCATCGACTTCCTGGCTGCAGTTTTGGCCAATTCTCTGTGGGAGGGGGAGTGGACTTCGGAGAAGGGAATCGCTGCATAGGGGACCCGGGAAGCGTCATCGAAGAGGCCAAGACGATACCGCGCAAGGAGCAGTCTTTTAAGGGAGGCATTGATCTGTGATTCGCTAATGAGATGTTTTTTCAGAGCTTCGGTGAGAGAGAGGTAGGTCTCGCCGCAGTTTGTATCTGTGCCGGCTTCAATGCCTGCGACAGCTGCTGCCTCCTTGCTCGGTGACAGATGATGTGCCGTCACTTCATAAAAGTCGTCGATGGCACCGCAATCAGAGGTGACGAAGCCTTTGAAGGACCAGGCGTCACGAAGAACCGTTTGGAGAAGGTATTTATTTGCGCAAGCGGGATAGTTGTTGATCGAGTTATAGGCGCACATGATCGAATCGGCTTTCGCTTCGGTTATGGTGGCCCGGAAGGCGGGAAGATAGGTATCCCAAAGATCGTAAGGTGAGGGATCAACATTGGCGCTATGACGAGTCGATTCTGGGCCACTATGTACGGCGTAATGCTTAGGAGTAGCGATTGCTCTCAAGTAGTGAGGATCATCTCCTTGGAGACCTTCGACAAACGCTACGCCCAGACGCGCGGTAAGAAATGGATCTTCCCCATATGTTTCTTGGCCGCGGCCCCAGCGTGGATCGCGAAAGATATTGATATTCGGCGACCAGATAGTAAGACCGTAATAGATGGAATGAATGTTGAGGCGTACGGCTTCATTGTATTTAGCGCGAGCTTCGGTAGAGATTGCCGTTGAGATCTGGTGAATGAGCGGAGCGTCCCAGGTGGCGGCCATACCGATAGCCTGAGGAAAGAGTGTGGCGTATCCAGAACGGGCAACGCCATGAAGACCTTCGCTCCAATAATCATAGGCAGGAAGATTAAGGCGCGGGATTGCTGGTGCAGTGTTAATGAGTTGAGCGATTTTCTCGTCAAGGGTCATGCGTGACATGAGGTCATTGACTCGTTCATCATCGGAGAGAGATGAGTAGAGAAGTCGCTTTGACGATTGCCCGAACGAGGCAAGAGGCAAAAGACCTAACAAAACAATAAGAACGGAGATCAAATGTAACCACATAGAACGAGTGTCTCCAAAGACATTAGCAATCCTACCGCCTTGAGGCCAGTTTCTTATTTGCTTGTTCGACCGAACCCTCTATTCCTAAGCCAGGTTCGAGGGATTAAGGCGACCGAGATGCCGAGTCTTGTTGGCTCCCGTCGTTACAGACGGCAGAGAGTAGCCTTGCTTTTACATGAGGCATTATGAAGAAAACGTACCAACATGACTATCTTCGCCGCACCAGACGAAAGGTGGGCCCCGATCGATGGGAGTTCCTCTGGAGAGAAACTGACGAAACTGGTGTGCGACTACGCCGCACAGCCATCATTGGAACAGTCGAACAGTATCCAACCGAGACATCTGCCCTCGTTGCAGCCAATGGCTTGAGGATGCGCATCAATGGCGATTTGTACCGCCAGCATCTAAAGCCTCTTTCTATTGGAACCCCAATCGCTGAGTTATTGGAGATATATCCGCGCTTGGATGAGGCGATGATTGAACTCGCATCTGTATATGCCAAGGCTGTCCATGAGAAGGCCGGCCAAAGCGCCGTGACCTACCGAAAGGGACTCTGGTCTCAGTTTCTAAGGGGCGGCTTCAAGAGGCTTAGTGGGACGCGGTTTGTTGAAGCTTCTCATCGATGAATAGATACCGCTCCCGAAAATCGCCGCTCGATTCGACATCGATACCACCTTCGCCAAAGACAGTTGTCCACGAAAGTGTCTAGATGGCCGAATAGTGAAATCGTAAAGGTGCGTTTCCATCTCGCGTGATGTGCAAAAGCAAGAGCTGACCTAGCAGCAAACTCTGATTAGACTTCATGTTGGCTGGTACCCAGCATCTAATTTTGGTTTGACTAGTCTCGCCGTCGCAGCCAGTCTGCCATTGCTCCCAGCAAAGCCGCGTTCTCAAAGTGAGACGATATTTTCAGAACGCCTGCCAGCTCAAGTGGTCCTGATCGCATTGCGGGCAAGAAAGTCTCCGAGCTGCGAGAAATGGAGCCGCCTAAAATGATTGGGCAGAAGATAGGTCTCGACAACCAGACGGAGCTCTTTTCCAAAGGCCAACATCGTATCAGCCGCAACAGCATCGAAGTTGGACTTCACCGCAATCTCTTTGACCGATCTATATCGCCCGCTGCGATCTTCATGCAGTTTCATGATGCCACGGGTGGAAATAAATTCTTCGACTGTGCGGCCCTTCCAAGGGAGAGCATAAAGATCGCAATTGTTGGGAAGAATTTCAGCTGCGGGCACCGCTCGTCCATCTATCGCAAATGAGGCGCCGATCCCCGTCCCCAAAGTAATTCCAATTGCCCTAGCCGCGAATGACTCTTGAAGCTCACCAAGAAGAAAGGCGTCTGCATCGTTGAGGAACACGACGTTCTTTTCGTCAATCCCGAATCTAATTGCTAGATGTTTACAAACATTGACGCTATACCAAGCAGAGAATTTGTGTTGCAGCCACGAAACCCCAGTCGAGTATTCGAATGGCCCCGGCATCGCAACCGCGATTCCTACTATGGCCTCCGAAGAGTTCAGAGCAGCCAGAGCCATGCGACCAACTTCGTCGACCCGGTCAAACAGATATGTTGCTGAACCACCTTCGTTCAAGGCTAGGGATGCTCTGGTTCCGTCGAAAGGGCTGCTCACCTTCGCAGCCATGGCGGCAACGTGGCTGCCTCCTAAATCGAAGCTCACGACGACCCCGCTGCTCGTTGAAGCTGCCATCTGACCAGGATTGGATTGCGAAATACATCGCATACCCGGTCCAAGGAACCCAGAAAAGTTACTCTTTCATTGCCAGAAGGAGAGACCCACCAGAATGGGTTTATCCTGCCACTCTACCATAAAAGCCCCTATGCGGTCGAAGTAATTGGGAGCAGCTGAGAAGTAGCGGATGCCTGCCTGAGCCATCGCAGAGACCGTCCCCCAGGTACACCCAGGAACATCGCTGATCATGGCTGAGTCAACGCGGACTCCGCATTGATGGCCTACTCGGTTGAGTAACGAAACAATTGCAGAAGTTCTTCAGGCCGGTAAAGGCCAGTAAGCTCGTTTGCGTACATCCCGTTGATCGCGACCCAACCCCTCTACACAGCGCTGATCAGCTCTTCGCGCTCTGACTCGGTCTTGGTTCTCAGGAACAGATCTGCTCCCCAGAGAACCTCGAGGTTCCATATGAATCGCGCTCCCTGCGGGTAGTTGGCCGTGGCCCGCGCTAGTGCAATTCCCTTGGAGATATTGGTCATTTGTTTTGCTTCGATATTGCTCTGGAGATCGGTAAACCCAAGGTCATGGTGAGAATGAGGCAGGATGAAGATCTCGACTTTGCGTACCGGTTCGACTCGAACGTCAGCCGAGTCCGACTTGCCTGCGATTTCATAGTCAAGACGCACTTGCGTTGCTGTTTCAACCGGATCGACATAGACGCTGAATGTATGTGTCCCTGTAGACAGAACGCGTCGGTCGACTTCCTCGTGGTCGGCGCGGACCACCAACATTGCATCCGTTCCGGTGTGCCCAATCGTTAGTTGGATCGGTTGGAGAAGTCTCGCGCCTTTTTTCGTGATCCCGCGAATTGGCACGGCAAAGCTCGGCTTCTCCATGGAGGTCTGATCTTGGTCAACAGCCAAGAGTCGAGCTCGCGCACATATGACCCCGACTACCGCCGCGAATCCTCTTATGACCTCACGTCTGTCCATCTTTGGCGAGAGATTCCCTTCGAGCCAGGCAGACGGGCTGAACAGGCCGCCGCGAGCCAAGGATACGTTCGTTCGACGGGAATGCTAATGGATCGATGATTGTATGTAAAGAAACGAGCATGTAAAGAGAGTGAGAATTACATTAAGCGTCACTAATAATGAGCGATATTTACATGCGGGACGTTCGAGGTCGTTACGAAACACAATTGAGGAGATGCGAGAGGAGCGACGAAATGTTCACGCTGATTCCCCGAGACTGTGAATCGTGAGCCCTGGAGCGGCACCCTGTCACAGTTGGTGAAGGGTCCTTGTCACTTTAGCTGCACCGAGCACGTTTGTGATGCGCTTGAGGTTGTATGCCATTGTCGCGAGAGCAATTTCAGCCTTCGCGCCGGACAATCCACGTAGCAGGAGACGCGGGTGCCCGAATATTCGATACTTGATCGTCGCAAATGGGTGCTCGACGGTGGATCGACGCAACCGCATCGCTTCTGGCGTCACTCGTTCCTGCATACGATTCAATGCTTCTTCATATAAGTGGCGGGCTAGACCACGCCTCGGAGCCTGCGTGCAGCGCGACTTGAGAGAACAGGCACCACAGTCAGCGGCTGAAGCTTTGTACATGGTGTAACGGTCTTTTTGATTGGTGTGCTTGCGCAGAAGCGTCTTGTTGCCGGGACAGACATACGAATCAGTGTCAGCGTTGTAGTGGAAGTCAGCGCGACCGAAAAGACTGCCGTCGCCTTGGTTGTTCACCGTTCGCATGACTGGAACATACGGAACCATGCCCGCCGCTTCGCAGTGAGCGACCTGCTCTCCATTGGAGTAACCGGCGTCCGCTACCACCTTGAAGCTGCTTGCTTCAATCGCTTCCTTCGCAGCCTCCGCCATAGGCTTCAGACAACGGATATCGGAGGCATCAAGAACGACGGCGTGGGCGACGATCAGCGCATGTTCCGTATCTACGGCCGTTTGGATGTTGTAGGCCGGGAGAGCTTGCTGACGAACCAACATGAAGCCGGCCTCTGGCTCCGCATTTTGCTTCAGCTTGTCGAGTGCAGCTTGTACGGCGGATTGATCGATCATCGTCTTCTGCTCTGTGTCCGCTTTCTCCAAACTGTCGAGATAACGCTGTAATGCGATCCTTTCGCGAACAGTGTCGATGCTGGCCACAGCGCGGAACTTGGAGCCATCGATGGCGATCCACTCTCCACGAATCAAACCGCAACTCTTCGCAAACCGGACAAGTGTTGCGCCAGCTGCGGTCACCGCTTCGCGGTGGACGCGGCGGAACTCCGCGATGGACTTGTGGTCTGGATAGAGTCGTCCCAGTAACCACATCAGCTCTACGTTACGGAGACACTCGGCTTCCAAGCGTCGCGAGGATCGAATCTGATTCAAGTAGCCGTATAGGTATAACTTCAACAGATCGCGTGGATCGTAGCCGGGGCGACCGGTGTCGGCTGCTACTGCGCGCTCAAAGCCTAGCTCAGTCATCGCCAGCGTGCCGACGAACGCGTCGACGACACGACACACATGATCGGCTGGCACAAGCTCATCGAGCACCTCGGGGAACAGTGTGCCTTGGCTGCGGCCTTCACCTTTGATATAAGCCATAATCGACAAATTCCTCGCCCTTGCGAGGACATCGTCTCACTACTAGCTGTTTAAATCACCCAAACTTTCCGACCGGAACATTGCGAGTACGCCTAAGGCCAAATGGCGAGACCGGCGTTTTCGGGCACCAATCCTCGGAATGCCGCTCAACCCTATGTCGATGAGCGCGTTGGCCTGTTGTCACGAGCCAAGATTTTGCAACACGCGCAATCAATAAACAGAAGCCAACTTTTACAGGATCGATAATTTAGTACCGGCAAATACTATTGACGCAACTACAGCGATTCGTTTTAGGGCTGGCCGAGTCTTTCCTGCTTTCGCCGCGATCCTCATTCCTGCCAGCGTGCTGTCAAAGAAATCGGCGAGACTCTCAATGTCTGTAGGAGCATCTAGTTCGCCTTCCAGTTGAGCTCGTCTCAACGTATCCATGAGTGTTTGGCGTTGTAGCCTCCCTGCACTGCGGGTAATTTGCGTCACCTCTTCATCTCGCATCCCGAACTCACAGACGGCATTGATTCCCATGCAACCATCTGTACTGGAAAGATCTTTGCGCTCCGCAAACTGGATAAGTGCTCTCCGGACAGCAGCAAGGGGTGACCCTGGGCTCTGGAGTTCCAAATTGATCGCGCGAACGCTCTCCGCGACATAGACTTCGAGAGCCTTTAGAAAGAGGGCACGTTTGTCCCCGAAAGTGTCATACATGCTTTGTCTCCCAACATCCATCGCTTGCATCAGGTCTTCCGTTGATGTGGCAGCAAAGCCCTTTTGAGAGAAAACGGATATGGCACGATGAAGAGCTTTCTCTTGATCAAATTCCTTTGGTCGGGCCATATCCTTCTCTCCTCGTTTTCAATTATGCGATGTATCCGCCGTCGATTGTGAGGCTCGACCCTGTGATGAACCCGGCCTCATCGGAGGCGAGATACGAGACAAAACCGGCAATTTCTGACACATCTGCCATTCGCCCAAGCGGAACCAGGGTCTTCACCGCCTCGGCATGTGGCGCACTCATGTCAGTTGCAGTCGGACCAGGCTGGACATTGTTGACGGTAATTGCCCGAGGTGCGAGGTCGATGGCAGCTCCTCGTACCAATCCGACGAGGGCAGCTTTGGTCATGCTGTAAACGCTTGCCCCAGGAAAGGCTGTGCGAACGGCAGTGTTACTGCCGATCAGGATGATCCGTCCTCCGTTTTTCATATGCTCCGAGGCCTCTTGTATGCCGATAAATGCAGCTCGGACGTTAATGTCCAACATGCGATCGAGGTCTTCGAGGCTGTAGGTGCCGACGGTTCCCCGAATCAAGATTCCGGCATTGTTGACGAAAATATCCAGTTCGCCCAACTCTTTTACGACTTGATCGACTGCCGCACGAATGTCGTCGGCAGAGGCGCTATCCGCTTTGATCGGGAGTGCCTTGCCTCCCGCAGCTTCGATTTCGCTTGTGAGCCGCTTCGCTTTTTCTTCCGAGTTGGAATAGGTAAATGCGACTGCTGCGCCGTCTGATGCAAGCCGCCTTACGATTCCTTCGCCAATTCCTCGCGAGCCACCTGCCACGAGAGCGACCTTGCCTGTAAATGATCGACCGTACTTTTCCGTCATGTCCATTCTCCGTTTTGAGTGCAACTTAACATTTTGGATTATATTATCCAGAAAAAGATTCAGATTTTCTCTGATCAGTCTGCTCGACTCCATATGTTCCAGGATTAGTGACGAGAAACTCGCATCCGGCAAGGAAAAGCTCGGGTCGCCAGGGTCGAAACCACCAGACCGGCGCGACCCCAACCCACTTGCCGAGAGCTGGAAGGAGCTGACCTCGGCGCATGCCCCAGCGACCGCCGACGTCACGGCGTTTGTGGCTGAGGCCCACGACAGGGCCGGGGCATGGGCCAAGAACACAAATGGCGAAGGGCGCGCGCGACAATGCCGCGTTCATGCGGCGCATGAGCGGTTGCACCCGTTGGCCGAGCGGTGCCGGCCAAGCAGATCGATCTCGGGGCGAAACTGGTGGGGCGGTGATCAAACGGCGACGTAGCCACAATGCGTCCAACGGAGTTAATGCAACAGAGCCCTGTTGACCGGATAGAACCCGGCGTCCGTAGGCGTCAGCTGCCATTGTTGATTGGCCGGACCGAGCACAAAGAAAAAGCCGGTCGAGGAGGTCTTGCGCTCCTCGACCGGCGATCAGAATATAACAGCACTCACCGTTTAGTCAGGCTGCCTACAGGCGGTCCCAAGTGGCCCAATGGAGCAGCCACCGCCCGGACCATTGCCGCCGGAACTGCCACCGCCGGAACTGCCACCTGCACTGGACGTAGGCGCGGGATATACCCAGAACGCTTGAGCGTTGGTCCCATTGCAATCGTACTGATCCAATCGCAGACCTTGACTGGTCGAAGAGAACGGGACATCCAGGCACTTTCCGCTGCTGACAGAGACAAAGTTGTAGGCTCCCGAGGGCAGGCGAACCGCTACCCATTGATCGTTGGTTTGATCGTTCATGGTCCAAAGATCGATCCCAGCCTGGTTCCAGGTTACGCTGGGACCACCAGCTACATCTATGATGGTTCCATAGCCGTCCTCAATGTTGTAGGAAATTCCAAAGAAGCTCGCGGGCGAAAACCACCATTGCTGAGACGGCCCGACTCCGCATGGCCACTGATCGAGAGCGGCGCCAGCTGTCTGCTGTCCACCGAAGACGTCGAGGCAAAGTCCGCTATTTACGTTCTGAATGGCCCACGCCCCAGGACCAATCGGGGAGTTAGCCGGCAGCTTCTGCGGACCGCTGGGCGGCGGGCTGCTGGGCGGCGGAGTGGGAGACGACGTTGGAGGAGGCGCAGCAGCTGTGGGCGCAACCGGATTGCCCGGCGCAGGATTGACCTGCACGAGTGTAAAGGCTTGCGCATTGGTGCCGTTGCAGGAGAACTGGTCCAGTTGCAGCCCGTTCGCATTGGAAGCTCCGGGCACATCCAGACAGAGTCCATCATTCTGAGCGACGAACCGGTACACGTTGTTGCCATTGCCATCGGTCCACAGATACACGGCCTTCCACTGTTCGTTGCTGTCCCCTCCGTAACTCCAGAGTTGGATCGGCGTCTGGTTGCCGGTCGCTCCAGTACCTCCGGTCACGTTCCATGACATGGCCACAAAGCGACTGTGGACCTGATAGACACCATTGCCGACGGAGGTAAGCTGCCACTGCTGATTGGCTTGGTCGTTTCCACAGGTCCATTGGTCCAGACGCGTGCCCAGCGCAGTTCCCCAGTCAAACACGTCAACACAGGAGCCGTCGTTGACGTTCACCACGTTGTACCACGCGTTCGGATTGGGCGTTGGAGGAGGAGGAGGAGCAGGAGCCGTGGGCGCAACCGGATTGCCCGGCGCAGGATTGACCTGCACGAGCGTAAAGGCTTGCGCATTGGTACCGTTGCACGAGAACTGGTCCAGTTGTTGCCCGTTCGCATTGGAGGCTCCGGGCACATCCAAACACAGCCCGCTGTTCTGAGC
This sequence comes from Edaphobacter lichenicola, assembly GCF_014201315.1. Taxonomy (NCBI): domain Bacteria; kingdom Pseudomonadati; phylum Acidobacteriota; class Terriglobia; order Terriglobales; family Acidobacteriaceae; genus Tunturiibacter; species Tunturiibacter empetritectus. The sequence continues at coordinate 74,354 of NZ_JACHDY010000008.1, read as the reverse complement.
GATCAGATTGTATACGTTGTTGCCATTGCCATCGGTCCGTAGATACACGGCCTGCCACTGTTCGTTACTGCGCCCTCCGTAACTCCAGAGCTGGATCGGCGTCTGGTTGCCGGTCGCTCCAGTACCTCCGGTGACGTCCCAGGACATGGCCACGAAGCGGCTGCTGACCTGGTAGGAACCGTTTCCGGTCGGCGTCAATTGCCACTGCTGATTGGCTTGGCCGTTTCCACAACTCCATTGATCCACCACTGAGCCGAGCGCGGTTCCAAAATTCAGATCATCCACGCAAAGGCCACTGTTGACATTCACCACGTTGTACCACGCGTTCGGATCGGGGGTTGGGGCAGGAGGAGGCGCAGCAGCCGTGGGCGCAACCGGATTGCCCAGCGAAGGCGTGACCGGCACGAGCGTAAAGGCTTGCGCATTGGAGCCGTTGCAGGAGAACTGGTCCAGTTGCAGCCCGTTCGCATTGGAAGCTCCGGGCACATCCAAACACAGCCCGCTGTTCTGAGCGATCAGCTTGAATACGTTGTTGCCATCGCTATCGGTGCGTAGAAATATGGCCTGCCACTGTTCGTTGCTGTTCCCTCCGTAACTCCAGAGTTGGATCGGCGTCTGGTTACCGGTCGCTCCAGTACCTCCGGTCACGTTCCATGACATGGTCACAAAGCGACTGTGGACCTGATAGACACCATTGCCGACCGGCGTCAACTGCCACTGCTGATTGGCTTGGTCGTTTCCACAGGTCCATTGGTCCAGACGCGTGCCCAGCGCAGTTCCCCAGTCAAACACATCAACACAGGAGCCGTCGTTGACGTTCACCACGTTGTACCACGCGTTCGGATTGGGCGTTGGAGGAGGAGGAGGCGCAGCAGCAGTGGGCGCAACCGGATTGCCCGGCGCAGGATTGACCTGCACGAGAGTAAAGGCTTGCGCATTGGTACCGTTGCACGAGAACTGGTCCAATTGTTGCCCGTTCGATGTGGAAGCTCCAGGCACATCCAGACACAGCCCGTCATTCTCAGCAATGAATTGGTACACATTGTTGCCATTGCTGTCGGTCGACAGATAGGCAGCCTTCCATTGCTCGTTGCTGGCTCCTCCGAAACTCCAGAGTTGGATCGGCGTCGTATTGCCAGTCGCTCCTGTTCCTCCGGTGATATTCCACGACATGGCCACGAGGCGGCTGCTAACCTGGTAGGAGCCGTTTCCGGTCGGCGTCAATTGCCACTGCTGATTGGCTTGGCCGTTTCCGCAGCTCCATTGATCCACCACTGAGCCGAGCGCGGTTCCAAAATTCAGATCATCCACGCAAAGGCCACTGTTGACATTCACCACGTTGTACCACGCGTTCGGATTGGGGGTTGGAGCAGGAGGAGGCGCAGCAGCTGTGGGCGCAACCGGATTGCCCAGCGCAGGCGTGACCGGCACGAGCGTAAAGGCTTGCGCATTCGTGCCGTTGCAGGAGAACTGGTCCAGTTGCTGCCCGTCCGACTTGGAGGCGCTGGGCACGTCCAAGCAGAGGCCGCTGTTTTGGGCGATGAATTTATAGATTCCGTTCCAGTTGCTGTCGGCTCCCAGAAGCACCGCTTGCCATTGCTCGTTGCTAGCCCCGCCATAACTCCAGAGCTGGATCGGGACCTGGTTGCCGGTGGCTCCAACGCCGCCGGTGACGTTCCACGACATCGCCACGAAGCGGCTGCTGACCTGGTAGATCCCATTGCCGACCGGCGTCAACTGCCACTGCTGATTGGCCTGGCCATTTCCGCATTGCCATTGGTCCAGACTGGTCCCCAGGGCCGTTCCAAATGCAAATACATCTGCACAGAGACCACTGTTGACATTGACAACCTTGTACCAGCCATTGGTGTTGATCGTTCCCGCATGAGTGATTTGCAGTTTGAAAAAGTGCACATCGGAAGGAGCCGTTGTTTGGCCGTAAGCTCCTGCCTTGAAATATGAGGCTAGGCCGCCAACACCGAACGTGTTTAAGACAAAAGGCGTCCCCCCATTGATGCTTACTGAAAGCTGATTATTGGAATAGTTGATCTCATAACTGAAAAGGGTGCCGACAGGAACTTGACCGAGGAACGTTCGTAGCTGATTTCCTCCAGCCGTTGTTTGCTCCACTCCTATCTCGATATTTCCAGCCGAATCATAGTACAACTCGGCAAGGGGCTTCTCCCCGGCAAGATGCACCTGACCGATGACGACACTACCACCTGGATCTTCCACCTTGAGCGTTGCGTCCAACTTATTGGTCCCACTCGGAAACCAACTCGCTGCAGAACCGTCTGCATTCATTTCGCGTAATTCGGTTCGGCAGTGTGCCGAATTAGGCGTTGTGACGCAGTTGATTCCCGGATCCTTCATCCCCAAAGAGCCATCGGAACTGTTCGTGAAAAAATATTGGTCCTGGAATCCCCCTTGGAGTTGGGAACTGCTGATAGTCGTAGGGTTTCCCGGAGTACCCGTAGGTAATTGCAACTCCCACTGAGTGAGATTAAAATTGGTTGCCGGGGATGCGGTGCCAATGAGCCAGGCGCTGTTGGTGGGGTACCGATCGTGCCGGCACTGAGGCAAGCGGGATTACCTGCCTGACAAGCGGGGGCGGGGGCAGAGGCTTGAGCCTGGGTGCAGTTCGCCCACTGCCCTTGCGGCAGCTGCATATAGCAAAGGTTCCGCTTATTCTGTTGTTGCAGTAGATTGCTCGCGGTGGTTGGGTCGTCCGTAATGAGGTATTGGAAGCCTTGACTGAGGAGGAAGCTGAGATTGGTACGCTGATCACTGTGGTCTACGGGCTGGGTCGGATCAATGGGGCCTGTCCCGTTCGGATTGTTGTAGAGATACTGATCAAGGATGTCGCAACAGCTACCGTTTGAGGACCGGAAGAACTGAGGTGTCTGGGTGGTGTCGCCATTGGGGTAAAACTCGCCGACTGGATTGAAAGCTCCGACGGTCACCTGCTGGTTCTGGTTCTGTTTGGCGGCTGGCAACACGGTTTGGGTTAGAATGCCGCCGGGCTCCTTGAGGTTAACTTCCACCGCAGCCATCTGGACCGGGCCGGAATGCATACTGGCTAACCAGTTGACAATGCCCTGTTCGCCGCCGAAGCCGTTGTTCCCGAAATCTGTTACATCGAAGCCTCCATCCTCCGTGTCTGTAATCGTTGTGGTCGTCGGAGCAACATTCGCAGTGTTGATAACCGGTATAAAGATTACATGTTGGGAGTCTGATCCGAAGGTAGTAAAGAAATCCGTAGTTCCATTGGGAAATAGAGTCGCCGGCATCTTAAAGACCGCTGAGGTGAGGAAAGAACGCCCGAGGTCGTCGTTTTTTGCTTTTACGATAGGCAGTGCAGCTCGCGCTACGTCAATACCCTGGATGTCAAGCAAGACGACCATGCGGATATGATTTTTGCTGATGTAGTCAAGAGCATCCGCCAGGGTGGGCGGATATTCGCCGAAAGCGTTGTTGAATCCATTGCAGCCGTTATTAACCGCATTTAGCAGACTAACGCTATCCCGTAGTACGGTGTTGCCCAGGAAGGATCTCGTATCCGACAGTAGCGTACCGTTCACTGCGGGGTTTTTGGCATCGTTGAAGATGGAACCGGGAGGGGTGAACGGATTGTACGGATTTGCTGAGCCAGGCGAAAAGACTGAACCCAGCCCGCACCACTCTCTTCCCCACGTCTTATCATGGCTCAGGATTGGCACCCCGTCGCTCGTCAGTTTGACGTCGAGTTCGATCATCTCCCATCCCGCTTGCGCAGCTAATCCGATCGACTGCAAGGAGTTCTCCGGGACACCTGCCGCCTGGCTCAAGCCGGCCAGCGCGTGGATGCCACGGTGGGCGGAGAGCATAACGAGATCTGAATGCGGGTTAAAAAGCGCACTCATAATATTCGGAGTATCAAAATTGTTAGGGTTTGGGTTGGCAAGGGTCGTTGTCCATACGGTGTTATTTGCCGGTTCGACAGTATCCTGTGCGGCAGCAGTGTGGGGCAGGGCTACAGTCGTCCAAATGAAGCCGGTAAGTAGCACCCATAGGCGCATGAAATCGAAGTAACGTTTCGGGCGGAACATCGTGTGTCTCCTATCAGGCAGGAACTAGGCGTTTGATCGCCAAGGCGATCAGTATGTTGTCGAGTCGTGTGGGCAGAAATGTTGTTAAGCGATCCGGACCAAAGGATTTGCGGCCATCTGCAAATTCCAGTTCGCAGGCCGATTGGCAAGAGAACTAGCTGGTAAGGCGTTCACGGCTTAGGTGCGCAAGAGTGTACGTATCTCGAATCGGTACATGTCTTCGAACGTACAAAATTCAGGAACGCCAAGTTCGATCACCGGCGCGGCGGCGACAATGATCGGGATGTGATGCTGAAGTAAGTCTTGATATTCTCGTCTTTCCTCGAGCGTAAAGCCGCGGATCTGATATGCAAGGCTGATATGAAATCCGAATGTCGCGTGGTTCTTCGCGCGATACAGAAATACTTCGTCAGCCAGGCGATCACGAAGCCTGCTAAGCTTCACCTTCTCATTCTGGTCGGCGGGCACGAGTTGGAGCCCGCTCGCCAACTGAGGAGCAATTGTTTTCTCTTTGTCTAAACGGAAACGTATTGGCATCTCCTCCTGTATTTTGAATTGCGCGAACCTCTGCCCGATGATGCGATTGCATTCTGTAATTGATGCTTTGATAGGGACGTCTTGGGGCCATTCAGACTGGCTGCGGTCCAAATCGTTCGCACCGCCAAGTATGGTGACGTGATAGCTGTCGCTGGGCAAGATCGCCAGTTTGGGCGCAAAGGAGCTTGAACGCAATGCATCGCCCACTGCCGTCACAGTGTCTTGCACGTGGCTTTGTTGCGGAAGGTGGCAGATTACGGTGTTTCCAGCGAACGGCCGCCGAGTGCCATCGGGATTGAACTTGAGGTGCGTGTCTTTGGGAATAACGGTGAGCTTAAGGTCATCTCCTTCGGAAGGGGGTAATCCATTCTGCTGAGCTAATAGCCAATGCGGAAGTATTGCCGATAACGAAAATGCAGCGGCGCTCAAAACAAAATCTCGACGGCTACGAATTGATTCTATGTAAGGCAACATTCTTGTCCTTTTTCTCAAAGAAATTAAGGCGAGTGTTCACGTCTGAAATAGGATGCGTGTCGCTCTGATTCACTATCGTTGGCGGAGCATCATTAAGCCCGACGAGAGGCGGCAACGTGAATTGCCGCTGCCTCTCGTTGTATTCGTTTCAAAACGCGAACCGCATCGCTACTTGCACCTGACGCGCAGGAAACGCGCTGGAGCTGCCGCTGAACGTACCGAAGCTCGCACTTGGATTCAGTACGCCGGTGGCGCTCACCGTTCCGATGTTGGTAGTTGGAGAGATATAGTTAGTCGCGTTTAGCACGTTGAAAGCTTCTATCCGGAATTCGAGAGTCTGGCCTTCGGATAGGAGCGTGAAACGCTTATGCGCTGACAAGTCAAACTGACCAAAGGCCGGTCCGCGTAGATTGTTTCGTCCTGCGTTTCCAAAGAGCTGTGAACCCGCTGCGGCAGAAACCCCAGCGATATTCAGGAAACCGCCGACGGCGCTATTCGTCTTGGTGAGTGTGTGTCCGTATACTGCGGCGTTTGTGCTCACTAGATTCGGACGAAGGGTGTAGGCCGCGCTGGTTGTTGACACCACTTGGTTTGAGTTCGGCGTGTACGCCAAATTCATCGGTACGCCACTCGTCACGATGTTCGTACCTGTCAGTTCCCACCCTCCAAGAACCTGTTGCACAAGTTTTGGCGATGTTGATCCGAATCGCTGGCCCTTTCCGAACGGCAGATCGTAGATGAAAGAGGTCGTATTGTTCAGCGGCTGATTGTATCCTGACGGTCCTCGGTCTCCAGCGACGTTCCTGATATTTACAACAGCGCTGTCGCCGTTGCCCGTTTCAAGATCGGCGCCCGAAAGATCGTAGGCCTCCGACCATGTGAACGAGTTGATAAGGAAGAAGCCGTTCGTGAAACGGCGCATAAGTTTAGTTTGCAGCGAATTATAGGTGAGGAAATTAGCGTTAAGTTCTGTGAGGATGTCAGTGAAATTTGCAATGGGTCTGCGATTGAGCAGAGACGCAGTGCCCGTGGAGGTGCAGGCTCCCGAAGAGATCTCCGTCGCAATGCAGGTACGGGCCTGGTTGTAGTCGCCCAAAGTTGGGATATGGACGCCGTGACTGCCTACGTAAGCAATCTCAAGCGTCATTTGCAGCGGCAGTTGCTGTTGGACCGATAGGTGATACGCCTGGACGTACGGGGTGCTGAAATTCTTTGGCGTGTAGCGGGTCTGGGCTCGTACAGTTGAGAAGTTGCTCGGGCCGGCGAAGTTGGTCTGGTAGCCATCTTGCGTTCGACGAAAACAGGTCGTCGGGTCCTGGGTTAGAGAAGTGCAGAGCCCCTGTCTTGGAGTCTGATTGACGGGCAGAGTCGCGGAATAGTTGTTGGGCCCGTTGTACGCCAAGAGGCCTTCTCCGCCGAAGCGAAACAGATAGGCATAACTGATCCCGTAGCCACCGCGAAGGACTGTGCCTGGGCGCGCCTGATAGGAGAAGCCCAGACGAGGAGCGAAGTCCTTATAGTCAGGATTTATGAGGGCACGATCCGCGAGCGAAGATCCGCCGACATAATGCAATTTATAGATATGGCCGGGTGTTGTGCTATTGACATCTTTCCCTGTGCCCGCCTGAAGCAGTTGATTGTTGACCGGATCATAGTTAAGGAGTTTATTGTCCTGCTCATAGTAGGGAGACATAAACTCATAGCGCAGGCCAGCGTTAATGGTGAGGTTGGGGAGGGCCTTCCAGTCATCCTGGATGTAGCCGAAATGCCAGAAACGCAGATAGTTCACTTCGTTGAATGCGTTAAGCGCGTAATTGCTCCGCGCGCCGAAAAGGAAGTCCGTCAGATTCGCTGCTTGCACCGTCGTTGCCGCGCCGGCCGAACTGTACTGGCCAGAGTACGTATCGGACCCGAACTTCGGATGAAAATCCGAAATCGCTTGCGCTAGCCAGCCGAATTCATATCCGACCTTCAGGCTATGCTTGCCCTTGATCCAGGTGTAGTTCACCTTTGGGTTGGCTTGCGTTGGGTTCGTGAACTGAAGAGCAGAGGCTGACGTGCCGAACTGCGTAAAGCCAGTGACGGTCTGCGTATTGAGGCCTCCACCGAGGGATGGATCTTGAGGAACATTGGGTATTCCTGCCAAGAGGTTCGGTTGACCGATAAGTGCGGGTATCTTGCCGCTTTGTGTCCACGTCTCGCCGAAGCGGAACTCCAAGATAGATGTAGGCGATAGAACCCAGTTGTAACCTGCGGCGAGCTGACGGGTGTATGCATAGATCGTTCCAGCGCTATTTCCGCCGGCTAAGCCTGGAATGTTAGGTGGCTGAAAGGTCGAGGCCCCCCGCTGGCTATAGCGGAAGAAGCCACTTTGACGCGGATTCATAACGAAATCGGCACGCCCGTCTCCCTTGTTCTCAAAGTCAGTCGTAGCTGGTAAATATTGGAAGTTGTTTGCAGTGAGTGCCGCGCCGGGGATATTCGGGGTCGGCAAGAGTTTGAAGGCTGCCAACGCTACAGGATCGATGTTCGGGTCGTTCAGAGGAACCTGACCGTTGGCATAGACTACCCCGGTGTACGGGTTCTTCACTGGAATAGGTGTGCCCGTAGGTGTGCCATCGGTAGTGAAAAGGCCCCCAAGTTCAGCTTGTGTCGGAAGATTCGCAGTCGTCAGGAGATGAGCGACTGAGCGCAGACCTTCATAATCGACGAAGAAGAAGAGCTTGTCTTTGATAACCCGCCCGCCAAGTGTGCCGCCAAATTGGTTTTGCACCAGCGTCGGCTTTACAACCGGTACCCAGGAATGGACCGAACGAGTTGAGGACGGTGTTACGAAGATAATCGTAAGCGCCCCCGTGAAAAGCATTGGCACCGCTGCGCGTCGTCGCGTTGATGATGGCACCACCTGCGCGACCGTATTCGGCGGAGTAATTGTCCGTTTGGACTTTGAATTCCTGAACGGCGTCGGGCGATGGACTGAACGCCTGGTTCGAGAAGCCCTGGTTTGCCTCTTGATAGGCGTTATTGTCGATACCGTCGAGTTCGAAGTTGTTGAGCTGTGAGTTGAGTCCGTTGATGTTATAGGACGCATCTCGCGGAGGATTCGACGTAACCCCGAGCAAAGACTGGCGAACACCTGGGACGAGCTTGGAGAGATCCGCATAGGCACGCCCATTCAGGGGCAAGGTGACCGCTTCGGCTGATTGGATGGTCTGACCACGGTCGCTTGTGTCGGTCTCCAACTGGCTTGCCGCCCCCGATACGGTCACGCTCTCTGTGCTGGCTCCAAGCTTCAGTCCAATATCGACCCGCTGTCGTGCGCCCACATTGACTGTAAACCGATCAGTGATCGAAGAACTGAATCCGGTGGCTTGGACGGTCACCGTGTACTCACCCGGTTGAACGTTCGTAAAGTCGTAACTGCCGTCTGCATCGGCCTGACGAGTGACCTTGATGCCCTTGGCCGGATTCGTGAGAACAACGGTCGCTCCGGGAACGACCGCGCCGGTTGGGTCTTTGACCGCGCCGAGAACCTCGGCTGAGTCGAACTGGGCATGGCAGTGTGTGGCTGAGGAAAGGATTAGAAGGAGGATGACGACATATTTGCAGAGTGAAAGGCTGGCTTTAGCGGATGTTTTGTCAACGTCGTTGCAGTATCTGGACACGAACAGGTGGTGCAAAACACTTAGATTCACGGCGGCTACTCCAATAAGAACGGCAGTTCGATTTTCGTATACAAGGGTTGCGGCCTTGTCAAACGCAGGACGACCCTAGCAGCCTTGCGAAGGGAGGCCAAGACATTTCGCCGCTACGACACCGTTGCATCGCGTAAGTCTATTTTTTAGAATGATGTATCAGCGTCGGCAGGACAATATAGATACATAAACACCAAATGAATTCGATTGGGCAGTGTTCATACAGGTGTGGTCTACTTGGTAGGTTTGAAGAGGGCTTAAGATGTGCGCCGCTAGCACGAAGGAGATCAATTCATCCAGGAGCGCTGCGAGTGATCCACGGCGAGCGTTAGTGCAAAGAGTCGTCGACTCTGCCGCGTTTGCAAAGAGCGAACGGCTTTCGAGTTTTCTGACCTGTATCTGTGAACTCACTCTTGCTGGCCGGTCCAGCGAGATCAATGAACAGAAGATCGGAACCGCGGTCTTCGGGCGACCGCGCGATTACGACTCGACTATCGACGGTATTGTGAGGCCGCAGGCAAGTCGCTTGAGACAGCGGCTCGACATCTACTTCAACGGAGAAGGTTCGGAAGAACCACTACGCATCACCCTTCCGCGAGGAAGTTACGTCCCTATTTTCGAGCCTCATGCGAACCCGAATTTAGCTCCCGCTGTGTCGAACCCCTCCCCTGAGAGTTCTCCGGCGCCCGTCCCCACCGAGTTCCCCGCGATTTCGCCGAAGACAAGAAGTACACCTTGGGTATGGATAACCGTAACTATCGTGCTCGTCGCGCTTCTAGCCCTTGGGATTCTTAGAACCATACCTACGACCATCACCTCCACAACATCTCATCCCTTATGGAGTCTCCTCTTTCGCCCAGATCAACAAACAATGGTCGTTCCAAGCGACACAGGACTGGTGATGTGGCGAGGAATCACCAAGCAAAACATCGACTTGGCGGAATATCTACTTGGCAATTACCGTTCGAAGACCGCGGAAGGCAACGCCAAGGAACAGGTAGATGTTGCCGACCTTGCGAACCGCCGATACACATCGATCGTCGACTTAGACGTGGTCAAGTCCTTGCAGCATGTCGCAGACTCTGAAAGGAGCAAGTTCGACCTCCGCTACGCCCGCGACGTCCGTCCGAACGATTTGAAGTCGGGAAATGTTGTACTCATCGGGGCAGCGGCGGCAAACCCTTGGGTAGAGCTTTTTGAGCCCAAAATGAATTTTGTCTTCTCGGATGCACATATCCGCAAGTACACAGTTCTGAATCGGGCTGCGGTCGGGACAGAACCATCCAAATGGAGTTCAGACTATGACGATCCTCAAAAGCGGGTCTACGGCGTAGTCGCGTTCATGTCCAACCTTAGCGGAACAGGAAACGTGCTTATCCTAGAAGGAACCTCAATGGCAGGCACCGAGTGTGCTTGGGATTTCGTCTCCGACGACTCTTCACTGCTCCCCTTCTTGCATCGGATCAAGCGTGCTGACGGAACAATTCCTCATTTCCAGTTGGTCTTGGAAAGCATTAATCTGAACGATTCCTCGGTAAAGAGGACTATTCTTGCTTGGAGAACGATGGACTGATGGTGCGATTCCAGCGATCGTCGGTCCTTCGCTCGGGCTTCATCTCTTGCTACGAGCAATATCCGTGGCACAACGGCGGTCTCGAACACGTGGGTCTTAGGCGCGATTTGGGATGGTGTCAGATCGGGCTTTACGAAGGTAAAGCTCAGAGACTTCACCACAGCCTTATGGAATACGCTCCACGGACACCCATCTGCGGACGAGCAACCAGTGGGTGTGACCAACACTTCAGCTGGCGGATGGGTTAATGTGAGTGGTGAAGCCGCGCGGAGTTGGTCCAGTGTTTGCCCACGATAGCGAATGCGAAGTGTGTATCGGCTTGCGCCGGAGCGTCGCCAGGCTTCAAAGACAATCTGAGAATCTGGGGGGTATCGTCTGCACGCCCATCCGCTGTCCAGTGCAGGCCGAGTAACGAGGCTAGAAAGAAACAGAATTTCGATTAGGCTGGCGAGGGCGTGATTTGGACGTTGAATCCCAAGTTCTTCAAGCGGTGGATGAGGTGAAGGGCTTGCTTGTCTTTGGCGCGATGGTTGAAGTGGTTAGCGCCGAGATCCTGGTAGAGGGTTCCAGACTTGAGCATATGGTAGGCGGTGGTGAGCAAGGAGGAGGCTACGGCTCCGATAGCTTTTTTGGGGCCGCGGCGGCTGCGCAGGCGGTGGTATTGAGCATGGAAGTAGCTGTCCTTGGTGCGCGCGGCCGCCCAGGCGCATTGCACTAGAGTGGTCTTGAGCCACGGCGCACCTTTCTTCATGCGACTGGAGCGCCGCTTGCCCGCGCTTTCATCGTTGCGGGGACAGAGTCCAGCCCAGGAAATCAGGTGACCGGCGGTTTCAAAGCGGCTCATATCGACCCCAATCTCGGCGATGATCACCTCGGCGGAGAGTGAGCTGACGCCAGGAATGCCGTTCAGCATTTCGAGGGCGACCCGAAAAGGTTCGACGTTGCCGTCGACCTCCTTATCAATGCGAGCGATGGCCGCGTCCTGGGCATCGATCTGATCCAGATGCAGCTTCAGCATAAAGCGATGATGATCCGTCACCCTGCCGCGCAACGCCGCTTCCAGTTGCGCTGTGGTGGCGTGAATCCGCCGGTCTGCCAGTGCGGCTAGTGCCTTGGGGGCGGTGTGGCCAGCGATCAGGGCCTGGAGGATGCGGCGGCCAGAGAGACCCAGAACATCGGTGACCACCAAATCCAGCTTGATGTTGGCGTCCTCCAGCGTCTTCTGGATGCGCTGAATATGACTGCTGCGCTCGCGCCCGAACTGCTTGCGGGTACGCAGCAGATCGCGCATTTGCTGGGTTGGTTGGTCGGGCACAAAGCTCGCCTTGACCAGTCCATGGGCCATGAGCTCGGCCAGCCAGACGGCGTCGTTAACGTCGGTCTTGCGCCCCGGCACATTTTTGACGTGGCCGGCATTGGCCAGCACCAATTCGAACTCGCCGTCGGAGAGAATATGCCAGACCGGCTTCCAGTAGACGCCGGTGGCCTCCATGACGATATGCGTACAACCTTCCGTTACAAGCCAATCGGAGAGGGCTATCAGTTCCTCGGTGGTTGTCTTGAACGTCTTAATTCCTGTCGTCACCTTGCCGTTCCTAAAATGACGAACGCAGGCCACCACCGTCTCCTTGTGAATATCCAGACCAGCGCAATGCGGATGCAGAAGTTCCATCGCTTCTCCTCTGCGCCGCTGGCGTGGAGCCCCGATCGGAGAAATCTAGAAAGCGCGCTCCGGGGCGGTAAACTGCCCGTGGCGACAATCCGGGGTGCTCAAGGGGTTCCGGGTCCGACTGTTACACGGGCTGATGCGCACCAAACTCATACCGACCTCAATGCCCACGACGCGAAAATACTCTACACCAACACGCTTGCACGTTTCATCTATCGCGGGTCGGAAACACCGGTGGGGGACTGTTACGAAACTCGTCGACAAGCTGTCCGGCCTGCCGCATCGCTCAGGAGAAGATGACGAATCGCTACTGGTCCGATGTCGATGCGGATGCTGGGAATGAGCTACACGGAAGAGCGATCAGAATCAGAAAGATTATCCAGTTCTTCCAGGCTTTGATGAAGCGTGCGAGTAGCGAGCAGACCGAGGACAGCCTCTTCCGCATCATTGGCCAGCGCCTCAAAAAAACGTTCGACATTTGAACTGACGAGACGACGTTGAGGTACATCCGGCCGTGGAATCCATAGCTTCTTTGTTCCCATGACCGAGCAATAAATGTCGCGTAGCGTAATTTCTGCCGAAGGACGGCCAAGGCGTGTTCCGCCGTTCTTGCCCTCCAGCGAGTGCGCCAGCCCATCACGAACCAGAGGCACCAGCAGCTTTCGTAGAAAGCTAGGATTGGCGGCTCTTGCACGAGGCTGGCCGTCGTGGAGCGCGAGCGACGCGTGAAGTACAGTTTCTAGCCAACGCTGTTAACCTAGGAGTGAGGGATACATGTCGAGAGTTTTCATCGTAAGAGCCAGCATGGTGGCGATTCTTTGCCTGTCTTCGTTCGCCGTGATGTCGGCGCAGCTTCCGGAGCCGGATGGAGGGACGATCGAGCGCGGCACGTCGCCGGCTCACTGGCTGTCTCAGGGCTCGAAGTGCATGGAGATTCCAGAGTGGCAGGTGCATGAGTACAACCCGAACTTCTTTATCCTGCGGCAGTCCCCCTGCACGGACTACGAGAAGCCGTTCGTGTTCCTGTTCTTTGGCAAGGACAAGGCGTTGCTGGCGGATACCGGATCGCGTAACGGCAATATTGTTCCCGCGATTCAAGTCACGGTCAAGAACTGGCTAGCACGCAATGGGCGCACCAGTATTCCGCTGCTGGTGGTGCATACGCATGAGCACCGAGACCATGTCTGGGGCGACAAGGCGCTGCAGGCAATGAACGATGCCGCGATCCCGGTTACCCTTCTGCCGGCGGAGGTCGAGGCGACCAAGAAGTTCTATGGGATCGAGCACTGGCCAACCGACATCGGGCATGTCGATCTGGGCGGGCGTGTGATCGACGTGATTCCGATTCCAGGACACAGCGCGGCCAGCGTGGCCTTCTATGACCGGAATACGGCGATCCTGCTCTCCAGCGACAGCCTGTATCCCGGCCGTTTATACGTGCAGGATTTCGCAGCATTCCAAGCGAGCACGGAGCGGCTGATCGCGTTCACGAAGGACAAGCCGGTGGCGCATGTGCTGGGCAACCACATCGAGGAGACGAGCACACCATTTCTCGATTACCCGGTGGGCACGATGTATCAGCGCCAGGAGCATGAACTGGCGCTCTCGCGCGGATCGCTGCTGGAGTTGGAGGACGCTCTGCTGTCATTGCACGGCGTGCCGCAGCGGCTGGCGCTGCGCGACTTCTCGGTCTGGCCCTCGGGGCCGAAGTTCACCAGGCCCGGCGACCGGGAGAGGTTTCAGCAGCATGAGAAGGAAGAGATGGAGCGGATGTGGGACCACACTGCCCAACCAGGAGTTCATTAGGGCGCTTGCTTGAAGCGGCAGCAGCCGATTGAAATCTCTCAGGAAACCACTTAAGCGGTGGAGCTTCAGGAACCGATTGAGGGGAGCTGCTGAGCACGAAGGTCCTGACAAATCTATCGTCATCTCCGGAAAGATACTGGTTCCCTTTATGCTCTCCAGCGGGTAAAGAGATTCCTTAAATCACGGTTCGGGGCAGTCCCGATAGGGAACCTAACGTTTCACGGGACTAATGTTCGAAGTCCGTCGCGTAGCTAAGATCTTTCCATTCTTTCCCCAGCTCGATCTTGGCCAGATCGTTTGCTTCCGCCGCATTGAATGCGTCAATTCCAAGGACGATGCGTAACGGTGGCTCCTTAACCGAGGCTAGCTTCAACAATGCTGCTGCAGCCCTAGTCGGGTCCCCGGGTTGTTTTCCGTTGTAGTCGCGCTGGAAGCGCGCTGTCTTACCCACCGTCGCATCGTATTCGGGACGTCCTTCCCGCAGCTCGGTTGACGACCCTGCGAAGTCCGTACGGAAACCACCTGGTTCAACGATGGTGACCTTGACGCCGAGGGGTCCTACTTCTTTCGCGAGCGTCTCGGAAAAACCCTCCACGCCCCATTTAGCGGCTGCATATGGTGCGCGTCCAATGGGTCCGACGCGACCTGCGATGGAAGTGACCTGGATGATGTGGCCTGAACCCCGCTCCCGAAAATAAGGCAGCACGGCCTTGGTGAGAATAATCACCCCAAAGAGATTCGTTTCAATTTGCGCGCGAAAGTCCTCAAGCGTGGTGTCCTCAATAGGAGCAACATTTCCGTAACCAGCGTTATTGACCAGAACATCGAGTTTTCCGAAAGTCCGAATTGTAGCCTTCACGGCCTCACCTGCCTGCGTTTCGCTGGTGACATCAAGAGAGAGGGGCAGCACGAGATCGCCATATTTATCCTTCAACTCCTCCAAATCTTCGGTATTGCGAGCAGTCGCGGCTACCTGGAAACCTGATGAGAGCGCCGCCTCCGCAAATGCCCTTCCAAGTCCACGCGAACTACCTGTGATGAGCCAAACCTGTGACATCGTTCCTCCTATTGCTGCGCCACTGCATCTTGCAATGTGTTCTAACTCTTGTTTTGTACCGATAGCCGAACTCTGCTGGTGGTCCTCTTCGCACTCTCGCGAATCTCCAATTCAGTGAGGGCCTGTAGCAGAGTGCGTTGCCCGAGCATGGAGAGGATCGCCTCCTGCGCGTCGTCAATCAACTCTTCGAAGTAGCCTTGTACGTTGGAACTCACCAGGCAGCGATGCGGAATTCCGGTTCGAGGCGCCCAGATTTTGGTATCGGCTACGACCGCGCCGTAGATTTCCCGCAGGGTGATCTCTGCTGCTCGTCGTGCGAGACGCACGCCACCGGTCTTGCCCATCTGGGACCGTAGGAGTTTGCTCTGGACGAGCGGCACTAGGAGCTTGCGGACGAAGCTGGGATTCGCTCCGAGGCTCTTCGCCAACTCGGCGGAGGAGAGCTGGGAAACGCTGTTCCGGTCCGCCAACGCCAGGCTGAGCATGATCTGAAGCGCTGTAGGAAATCGAACGTCGATCAAAGGTGAGGCCTCCTCCTCCGTCAAAATTATCTGTACCTATGATACTTGCAGAATACCCGTCGATATGCTTCAATGATAGATACAGTTGGGTCAATTATTGACCACTAACGATTAGCGAATGGAGACTCCGATGTCTGATGAACTGGCTGTGCAACAGGTTCTCGCCCACTATGTCCGGGCTCACGATCGGCGCGACGGCGCCGCCATGGGGGCGCTCTTCACGCCCGAGGCGCGCGTGACGATCTTCTACAACAACAATCCCGACGGGAAGCCGGAGCTGATCGGGGAACTCGCCGGGCGCGAGGCAATCGCCCAGGCGACGACGCATATGATGAAGCCGCACCCGCCGCGAGGGTGGAGCCACAACGCCACCGACGGCCTGCTGATCAACATCGACGGAGACCACGCGACGGTCGACGCCCAGTTCATGGTCTTCACCATCCTCGGTGACGCGAAGCCGTCGAGCGGCTGGCCGGCGGGCGCGGCGGGTGCGATGGGCACGATCACGCCGATCGAGTCCGGTTACTACACGCAGAACCTGGTTCGCGTGGACGGACAGTGGCTCATCGAGTCGCTGCAAGTTCGCCATAACCTGCCGTTCGCCTTCTGAAGCGGAGGAGTGAGATGAAAACGGTTGTCTAGCGACGTCGCCATCTAGCAGCATAAGGAAGCAGTGACACAATGCGTTACTACAAATTCAGCGCGGCCGAACGTAAGCTTGTTATGGCCGAGGCCGAACTTCCGGAGCCGGGACCTGGACAGGTCAGGGTGCGCGTAGCGGCCGCGAGCCTCAACTACCGTGACGTTTTCATGATCTCGCGGTTCGGCGACGTCGGGATCGACAATCGCATCCCATTGTCCGACGCAAGTGGCACGGTCGACGCGGTTGGGGACGGAGCGATGCGTTTCCAAGTTGGGGAACGAGTCGCAACGATATTCTTTCCGGATTGGATCTCAGGCCGGTTCCGGTCCAGCTACGCACCCTCCGCATTCGGCGGCGAAGGCGCTGACGGCGTGTTGTCCGAATACGTGATCGTGCCGGAACGAGCGCTTGTCGCATCGCCTGCATTCCTATCGGACGTGGAGGTCGCGGCTCTCCCTTGCGCCGGCGTGACGGCCTGGCATGCGCTCTTCGTTCGTGCCCCGCTCGAGCCCGACGACAGGGTCCTCATCCAGGGGACAGGTGGCGTCGCGCTGTTTGCACTGCAATTCGCACACGCCGCCGGCGTTCGCTGCATCGTCTTGTCATCTTCCGACGACAAGCTCGAACGCGCTCATAAGCTTGGCGCGTCCGACCTCATCAATTATCGCGATACGCCGGACTGGCACTTGGCGGTCCAAGAAATTACCAAGGGCGAGGGCGCTACACACATTTTGGAGGTCGGCGGTCAGGACACCTATGAACGGTCCCTGCAGAGCCTGGCGCCCAACGGCACCATCGCGCAGATCGGCGTGCTCACGGGCTTCCACCTTCGACCGAACCTTTTGCCGCTTTCCCGTCTTAACGCGAATATCGTGGGCATCCAAACCGGTTCACGCCAACATTTCGAAGACATGAATCGGTTCATTGAGGAGCAAAGACTCACCCCGGTGGTGGATCGCGAATTTACATTCGACGAGGCTCTTCAAGCGTTCGCGCATATGGCCGAGCAACGTCATTTTGGAAAGCTGGTCATCAATGTCGCTGGGGGCTAGGCCTCTGGCGACGCTAATAACATTACGAAATAGAACTCATTCCGGCGAGGCTGAATGTGAGAATACTAATAGCGGCGCAAGCGGCTACATCGGGTCTGCCATAGCCAGGGCTGCTCTCGATCAAGGGCATGGGGTCGGTGCAATTCGCCGTCCTGAGTCGACCTCCATGCTTCTCGGAAGTGGACAGTTCGAAGGTTCGGAGTGGGTGCTGCGAGTTTCGTAACAGCCTCGTTCCTTTCCGCAACGCCCTCCCCAATAGATCTTGCGTGCAGACGCACGCGCAAAAGGAAACCAAGCCTTCCTAGTGGGTGAGTGTACCGGGACAGGCGTTACGTTGTGGACCTGAGACATCCGTTACAAGCCCCTTGCGGAGGCGAAGGCTCGAGTTCGATAGTTCGAGAAGACCTATATCTAGGAGTCGAGGCCGTGGGAATGTGGGAATCCTGAAGGGATTTCCAAAGAGTGTGGGAAGGGTGGGAAGCCGGCTTCAGGGCTTTCCATGCTTTCCACTCTCTGTCATTTCCATGGCCTGCTATTCACTCGGAAATGCTGGATGAACGGCTAACTAGAGCAACTGTGCAGCCCGCCGTTCTTCGCCACTAGATGATTCTACGAATCGTAGGGGCTCAGCACGATGCAGCGTCGAGGCGAAAGTCTCGATTTCATCGACAACGAGAACACGAATGTTCATCGCCCGGTCCCTTGGAAAACCAGAGAAGATGCCGTGGTCAGGGGAAATTGGATCGAGACTAGAAACCGATGGTCTTGAATCGAGGAGACTCAAACGTCCCCTCGATCTCCGTAGAGCTTTTCGAGGCACCCTGGTATTCGCCAGGCCACGCCCGTTGCCTTCTTTGCAACTCCAGCAGGCCTTTCACTATGATCGAGGGATTCGCCACGCGCGACTTTCTCGCCGAGGGGAAGCGACATCAGGTTTGTGGTAGAACGGTCTCTTCCGTCACTCAAGGTTTGACAGCCTTCCGAGGCTGTTCCGGAATTCATTGAAGGAGTTATTGCATGGCAAGTGCTTATTCGCGCAAGACCTCGGAGATACGTAGCGCTGGTCTCGCGATCGCAACAGCCGGTCTAATCGCCGGGACATTGGATCTAGCGGAAACCCTGATTGTGTTCGGAGCTAAGTCTCCTCTCGTGATCGCTGCAGGCTTGTTGGGGATGCAAAATGCTTCCCGCGGCGGCGCGCCGATCTACATCCTGGGAGTGCTGCTGCATTACCTGATTGTGTTTTCCGCGGCGGCTATCTACTTCGCAGTGAGTCGCAGGTTGCATTTTCTGCTCGAACACTGGCTGATCTGCGGCTTGTTCTTTGGCGTAGCGATAGATGTTGTTATGAGAATGATTGTTCTTCCGCTTTCGGCCATGCACGCGAGGGGACCTTATCAGTACCACGAATTAGCTCACGGGCTGGCCGCTCACATGATCCTCGTTGGGCTTCCTATAGCGTTCAGTGTTCAGCGGTTCGGCAGAGTCGCTGAGCCTGAGGGTGAAAATGTCGGCCGTTAAGTCTCGCAATATTCTCGTACTGGGAGCCGGAGAACTCGGTCTCCCGGTCCTGCGCAACCTGGCGCGCCGCGCAAAGAACGTGAAAGGGGTCAAGATCAGCGTACTGCTGCGCAGCAGTGCGGTGGAATCCGATGCGCCGGCCAAGCAACGCGATATCGCCGAAATCCGCAGCCTGGGAATCGAGATCGTCATAGGCGATCTGGTGAAAAGCTCGATCGAAGAGCTCGCATCGGTGTTTGCACAGTATGACACTGTGATCGGTTGCGCTGGCTATGCCGCTGGGATCGACACGCCCATGAAGCTGGCGAAGGCCGCACTGCAGTCGGGCATTCCCCGTTATTTCCCATGGCAGTTCGGTGTCGATTTCGATGTGATCGGGCGCGGCGGACCGCAGGACATCTTCGACGCACAGTTGGACGTGCGTGAGCTGCTGCGTGCCCAGACCGCTACCGAGTGGGTCATCATCTCGACCGGCATGTTCATGAGTTATCTATTCGAGCCGGAATTCGGCGTGGTCGACCTCGAAAGAAGCGAAGTTCATGCGCTGGGCACACTCGACACCGCTGTCACACTGACGACTCCTGATGATATCGGAGCTCTGACCGCCGAGATCGTGTTCGCCGAACCCACCATCCGAAACGAGATTGTATATCTGGCCGGCGACACCGTGACCTACGGAGAGGTTGCTGACAAGCTAGAAGCGGCTCTGCATCGCCCGTTCAGCCGTTCGGAGTGGACCGTGCCATTTCTGATGGAAGAGCTAGCACGCGACCCGCAGGATATGATGCGGAAGTATCGCGCCGCGTTTGCGCTGGGGCGCGGAGTGGCCTGGAGCAAGGACTGGACGTTCAACCAGCGCAGTGGCATTCCTGTCACCGATGTGGGTGCGTGGATCGACGCCAATCTTGCGCTAGGTCGTAGCGGGTAAGCGTATAGGCTGCCTACCCTATACCCGTGTGGTGGCACAATCTGCTGTACATCGATGCCGCCCCTCTGCGCCAGCGCTGATGAAGCGTCGGCCAGTCTCACCCTAAGCCACCCAGCGCAAATCGCCGGACCCGCCACGAAAAGCCTATCGTGATCAATTGTCAGTGATTGCATTGGCGATTATGCCGTCATCGAGGACTGTGGAGGATAGCCGCACTAAAGCCCGTTTTCAAGGAGCGAGTCCAGATGAATACGAGAGATCGGGCCGCAGGGAGCCGCAGAGCTAACCGAAATCGACTGATCAACGAGACGCAGATAGCCGTGCGGAAAAGGGGGACAGGCTTATCGACGCGAATTGTAAGGGAACCTATGCGCGACGTTATTGCACCTCTATCGCGGAAACGATCGCGTCTCCTTTGGTCGGTCTGAACTCAAGAGTGACCATGCCATCCCTGGCATTTACTACGAAATGCTGTTGATACGCGGTCAGCGCACCTCCCGCGGCTGCTGCCACATCCAGATTGGTCAGAACTTTCTGTCCGTTCGCGAAAACGTCGAAAATGCGATCTCCGGGATGAAGAGACGGCTCAACAAACGTGAGGACTACGCTATGCGGGCCGTCATCCACCGGAACACGATAGGTGAAAGTTCCGGTGCGGTATGTGGCAGCGACCTCTGGGCTGCGGGTCCCGGCAATTGACGCCGGCGCCGGAGCTCTGAACCCACCTCCGGGACCGGTGATAACTTGCGCCGTTCCCCCCTCGAAGAAGGTGTCCGATCCAAAGTGCTTTTCCGGACTTGCGCCAGCAACCAGCGCGCCGCAATCGATATAGGTTTCCTTCGCGGCGGCGTCGGAAAGACGCCACTGAACTTTATCGTCTACATCTCCCTTAGGGAAGGAGCCACTTGCAATGAGGTTGTTCGCGCCAGGGCTGAGAACGATGCCGTTCCAGACACAGATGCGGTCCGGGCAGTTTGCGAGCACTCCAACCAGCTTTCCATTTACCTTCAGCGAGGTCATCGGCGCATTGCTGTACACGCGCACCTCGGCCATCCGGTAGGCTCGCTCGATATAGAGGCTGGAGTTGATATGGACTGTTGGCGTCGTCGTCCAGTTGGCTTTGTAAAAGAAGTACGGGTCCTTCCTATACTTATGGTCAAAGGTCACGATGCCCTTGGTATTAATGTCTTGGGCATTGCCCTCGCTCCGAGTGGTGCTTCCAAAGTCGAAGGAATTCCAGATAAACGTACCCCACAGATACGGCTTGCTGCGCATCGTGGACCAGTTCTGTTCGTGAATGTAGGATTCGTATTCCTCCGCCTGGGGCCGGTTGCGAGACTCTGGGCCACCCAGCGCATTGTCAGAGTGCAGTGAGATAGCGCCCCCGGCGCCATATTCGGTTACCGCCGTGGGCTGTGCCGGCCGCGTGCGGTGTAGGGTGTCAAGATGAGAACCTAAGTCGGATGGCTTGCCGTAGTACCAGCCGAAGTAGCGGTTCGCACCGGCAAGGTCGGTGACCGAGGCTGTGATTGGCACCACAGTATCGGGTGCGTAGCGTATACCCTCACAGCAAGTCGCCAATGTTGTGGGCCTGCCTGGGTCCAACTCGTGCGCGAGTTGGTTCAACTCTTTGAGCAAGGGCAGGGGATCAGGAACGGCTCCGGTCTTGTTCCCGACAAAGGCGGGTATGCTGTTTCCAAAATCGATCTCGTTGCCGATGGACCAGGTGATCACCGAAGGATGATTGAAGTCCTGCGCAATCAGCTCTTGCAGTTGCTGCCGGGCGTTCTCACGAAGCTCCGCCGTCGGTTGCAAGCTCTCTCCCTGTGTCCACTGGCTTACGAGGGGTATCTCATCCCAGAGCACAAGTCCATCGCGGTCCGCTAGGTCGTGAATCGGCTGGCCGTGCTGGTAGTGGGTCAAGCGGATGCCGGTCACTCCCATCTCACGCATCATCGCCTCGTCCGCGGCAACGTCCTCCGGTTCCGACGCCCAACCCTTACCTTCACGATCTTGGTGATAGCCGACGCCGTGTACGGCGACGTGTTTTCCGTTGAGGAACAATCCATTCTGCGCGTCGAAGCGAACCTGCCGGATGCCAAAGGGGAGAGAGACGCGATCTACCAGTTTGGATGACTTGTTCGACAGTTCCACCACCAGGCGATACAGGTAAGGATCCTCCACACCTTGCCAGAAATGCGGATGAGGCACAGCGATGTCCGCGGTCCTCTCCACCACGTTCGCTGGTCCGACTGTGACGGACTGCACTTGTTGTGCGGCGACCTTGCCTTGCGCGTCAACGAGCAGAGTTCGGAGCACAAGGGCACCACTCTGCTCACTGTCGTTGCGGACTCGCACGCGCACCTGCACCTTTGCCGAGGCAGGCGTAGCGGACGTCGTCTTCGCATAGACGCCGGAGGAGCCATGGTCCATCAAATCAATGTGCATCTTCCTGGTGAAAATGAGGTTTACCAGACGATACAAACCGCCGTAAACAAAGAAGTCTCCCGTAAGCGGCAACACGTCGGCAGTCGAGCTTCCCAGCGCGGGTTTGGTGTTGTCCACCTTCACCGTGAGTGTGTTCTCGTGACCTGGCTTAAGTGCTGCCGTGCTGTCCAGGCGAAAGCGCGAGAATCCTCCACGGTGCATGCCGAGCAAGGTTCCGTTCAACCACACCGTGGCGATGCGGCTTGCCGCATCAAATTGCAGAAAGCTTTCCATACCAGACACGTTCGCCGGCGGCGTGAAAACAAGCTTGTACCAGCCAACTCCCTGCGTCGTTACCACGTTCTGCGCGGTGTTGCTATGGGACGCGGGCGCGTCCTTGTAGTAGCCCACCCGGTTCCAGGTGTGGGGCACGCTGACGGTCGTCCATGTTGCGTCCGGTTCCGCCTGTAGCTCCGTGGCAGATTCCGGCCCTAATTTGAAGCGCCATCCATCGCGGAGTGACATCTCGACACGGGGATCGGCAACCGTCGAACGGTGGGTCCCGCTCGTTGGAGACATCTGTGCCTGATTTTCCAAGGTGAGCGGCAAGAAGCACAGCATAAGCAAACAGTGAATGCGGCGCAAAGGTAGGCTCCATGTGATCGCGTGGTTAAAGAGACAGCGCGATTATAGGCATCACATAGATCGCTGTCACCGGGCTGTGTGGAACCGACATTGAGGCGCTAAGGGCTTTGAGAATCATTAGGTCGAGAGAGCCGTGCAAACTCCGACTTTTCCGGGGTCACGATGCTTCTTTCGGTGCGTCCTCCAGGCGCTCCTGTGTAGATTGACGACAACAGGCCACGGCACTCATCGACAGCTCAGAGCACTCTTCGCGCTGCTCTGAAGCGCATCTCTTCGGAGCTGAATTCTCCGATTTCCATATCTCGAAAGAAGACTCTGTAGAGTCCTGGTGTAATAAGCTCGACACCCAATTCTTCGAAGCGGAATACTTCGCTGATGAAGACCCTGTTCTTGTGCCAGCTGATGTCGCCGCTATTGTTGACTCGTCGCAGCAGGAGACCCTTTGGATACCTGAACTCTGGCAACTTGCGTGGCAGTCGGATCGAACTAGGGATGTAGAGACTTGCGGGAACTTGATTGTTCAGGCCTTCGTGCGGACGCTCGTTATTGAATACATAGCGAAAGTTATCGAATCGTCTTTGCTGTGCGCGAAGGGATGCCGCAGGCGGTGTTGTTGTGTCCTCTTTCAGTGTGCGATGCATCCGCTCATGACGACCGTTTTGTTGAGGTCGGCCTGCTTGAATGCGCTCATGTACGATCCCGAGCTTCATCCAGCCGAGTGAGAGCTTCGACAGTCCCAGTAGCCCTGTGCCCGCAAAAGGTGCCCCATTATCCGTCCTGATCCGTGCTGGAACCCCATGCTCCCGCATGGCGGCATCACAAATCGCTCGGACCTGGCTTAGGTCCATTCGCGAGACAATCTGGCAACGAATCAAGTAACGGCTGTACGCATCAGTGATCGTGAACGGATCGCAGCGCTTGCCGTCACCGGTGATGAAGTAACCCTTGAAATCCATGCACCACAACTGATTCGGCCCCGTGACCAGAGAGAACGGCTCTGAGCATGGCATAGTGCGCTTTCTCTTCCTCTGCGGACTAGTTAAGCCCGCACGGCTCAAGATGTTGCCAAATGTACTAGCTGCAGGCCACACCATGTCTGGCTGTAGCATCTCCAGCCTTGCTTTGAGCTTCCGCGCGCCCCAAGATGGATGCTTGGCCCGAAGCACGAGGATGGCGTTCTCGATCGGCTCTAGCGTCGCGTGGGAGCAACCATGCGGGCGGCGACTGCGATCTACGAGTCCTTCTGGCCCCGTCTCGTGGTAGCGGTTGATCCAACGGTAGCCCGTTGGGCGGGAGATTCCATACTCACGGCACAGGTCCGCTACGGACATCTCCTCTTTCTGATAACTCGATAAAAACTGAAGACGTTGATCCATGATCCGACTCTCTTTCCAGGGCATACAACATCGTCGTGCGTGCCCAAAGCCGCGGAACTGTCGCCGTCGCGCTCCGCTGTAAACCATGTCTCCGGTCTGTTTTGTAACGGAAGTGCTAAGTACGCTCATGGGCTCCGCCCCCGCGCCCCTCAAGGGGTCTCCCCAGTCTTCCGCGCTTCGCTTGTGCAGACCTCCGCTGCGCTGCGCCCTTTCCACTCCCGCTATCGCTCCGTTCCAAGGGTGGGAGATACCCCTCCCCTTGACGCTTGCTACCCCCGCCTTCGCCAGGTGGCGTTCGGCATGTACATGCCGCGTTTCAACGCGGAAAGTGCAGCAGCCAAACCCAAGGAGAAGACACCATGAGCAACAACGACGCCATCGACAGCAAGAAGCCCTCCACCAAACAGGAACTGATCGCCGCCAACATCAAGCTCTTGATTGAGCAGTTGGAGGCCGGAAAGTCTGACGCCCTCACCAACTACCTCACCGCCATGAGCCGCTTTCACAATTACAGCTTTGGGAACGTGCTGGAGATTGCGCGGCAGATGCCCACCGCGACCCGCGTGGCTGGCTTTTGGGCATGGAAGAACTTAGGCCGCAGTGTGAACGCGGGAGCCAAGGGCATTCGCATCCTTGCCCCCATGGTCGGCGTTCGCCGGAAGAAAGACGAGGAGGCAGAAAAGGACATCACCAAGCAGAACACTCGCGTGTTGCTTGGGTTCCGCAACGCTTATCTGTTTTCTATGCCAAGCCTCACCAGCGTTCTCCCTAAGTTGACGATGCCCTTGGCTGCCATCCTTTGATTGTTCCACGACCGGGGGGGTGGCGCTCTGCTCGCTGCAGGAACAGTAGGCGTGCAGATTATGCGACCGACTTTTACCCCATTGCCGATCACACGCTCCTAACAACGCATCACGGGTAACGAAAGTAGGATTAGCGATTGGAATCGGCCGCTGCGCAGCCAAGGCAATCAGCGTCGCCATGCGCGTTTCTGGTTACTTACTCCAGTGAACCTGGGCTGTGGAAGTGATTCGCCAATCCACTTGGCCTGAAAGCTGGAAACCAGCCGTAACTCTTAATTGCTCGGACTAATTGCTCCGACCAAAGCACAAGGTTCTTTCAGGTTGTACTTGTTCTCTTATCATGGCACCTCTCGTAGAGGGGTAGCGAAATGGCCTTGAGGCTCTCAACGCTTTGCGCGGAGCGCAGGGGAGTGTTTAGGGTTCTGCGTTGCGGGCGGGAAAGGCCCGCAGGAGGGGGCCGGAAGACGGCGGCACTTGCCGGAAGTATGCGCATCGGCAACCGAAACCCTTTTGAAATAGAGCGCGCGCCTAACGAGCGGTTTTCATTGCCGGATTCGGCGGTGCGGTGCCGTTCAGCGTATCGTAAAGCGATTGTGCAGCATCGAGCTCCGGGTTGGCGTCCACGCTGGAAATCGCGAGAATACGAATCTTGTCGTTGTTCGGCAGCTTGAGTGTTTTTGCGCCGCCAGACACCTCAATGGGATAGACAAAAAGATAGGAATAGCGATACGGCTCGTTAAGCCCTTCGGCAGTGTGTTGATGCGAGGCATACCATGCAAGATCAGCGGGCTTTATATACCCTGGTTGGAGTCCAAGATAGTCTTCCGGATATCTCGGGGAAACAGGGCGCTGTTCTCTCTGCTGTAAATCCGTCGGCGGCCAAACTGCATGATTCGCCGAGATCGCCCAGTCGTGTTCCGGCGTATGCTTCCAGAGGCGCGTATCCCAGAGACCGATAAAGCCGGTCCAATCTTGGATATCAAGATCAACCTTCGCGTTATCGACCTGGAATGACGCCTTCTGATCACCATCAGCAGACGCAGCGAGGATGTAAATACGGGTGTAGTGGCCCTGGGGCAGCTCGATCGTCTGCCCTCTGGCAACGAGGGCATTTGGTTGGCCTGTCTTGGCAGGCGCAAGATTGAACCCCACATCGTGATACGTGATTTTGGAGGGCAGCATCTCCGCTGGCATAGCATTTCCCGTTCCATCAAATCCCCCATTTTGGGTCTTTGTGTCGTCATTGCTTGCTCCAGCTAAATCATAGGGAAGCGACACGGGTTGCGACTTTACCGCGCTTAGTTTCGTGGGTGCCGGGTGTAGACGTAATGCAAAAGTTCTCGGTTGATACGCGGTAAAGGACGTTCTGAGTTCGCCATTGCCTATATCTGCGGATCCGACGGGTTGTTCCTGAGCGTTCACCTCGCGTGCGGCAACAATCGGTCCCGCAAAGGAAACGTGCACGTCCGGCGCATTTTTTCCGTCAAGCTCAACCATCCGAAGAATTATCTCATCGCTCGCTTCCGCTTTCTTCAAGGCAAGCACACGAATGCGGGAGTTGTTCAAATGGAGAAGAGAAAAGCTCTTGCCCAGCTCTCCCTTGTGCTTCACCGTTTGGAAGGCGATCAGTGGATCATTCAGCCGGTAAGCCTGCCAGTCAGTCTGAGCTTTGCGCCAATCGCCAGCGTGTCCGACTAGTCCAAACACAAACTCGTGGTGGCCCCAGTCTTGATTGGCCTGATCGCTGTATCCCGAAGGACGACCATTTGCAGGAGGCTGTATTCCCGGAGACCGAATCAGCGTCAGCCGGAGTGTGTTGTCGCTACGCTTGTCGGATCCATTTTTGTAATCGGTCAGAACGGTCGTTCCGAAGAGACCGCTCTTATCCGAGAGATCGATCCAGCGATGGGACGCAACCTCGAACTGTCGCTCGTTAGCGTTCGGTCGCTCTATGGTGCCAATCTCCCAGTTGTACGTGGCATTCTCATTCGTTGCGCTGAGCGGAAACGTTGCTTTCAGATTGGCCGACAGTGTCTTCCAGTCGATCGCATTGCCAAACTCCACCCGATTGCCGCTATCTCCTGCTGTAAGACTTACCGTCTGAACAAACTTGGATCCTTCACTCTCGCGGGTTACTTCCAGGGAAACACGAACAGGCCCATTCTCCTTAATCCGAATTTGGGCTGGGCCAGCAACATAAGCACGCGGTTCTGCCTGCTCCTGATCAAAGTCCATATTCCACGCCGGATACACCTTCGGGTTGTCATTGGAGATAGCCAGTCGGATCGGAGCTGCGAGCAACTCCTTATTGAGAGACTTGTCTTCGATGCTTGCAACATCGCCGCCCGCATTCAACTTGATGCGGTAGCGACCATTCTCAAGAGATGACCCCGATACCCTAAGGTCTGAATGCGAGTTCGAAGCCTGTGCGGATGAAACGCTGTAGACCGCATAGCCGACAGGCGGTGCGCTGGCCAGAAAAAGAATCTTGCCGTCTGCAACTTGCGAAGGGACTTCCTTTCCTTCCGAATCATTTACCCGGACGGCCCTCGGCATGCCTCCAGGCAAGGCAACGGTCGCCTCCACGATATCTTCTCGTGCGATATTCAGGGGATTAAAGATAACAATCGGTACGCCGCTGACATCTGTGTCAAGTCCTGAGGCGATCGCCTCGGTCGCGTCGGTCAAAATACCTGCAAACTGCTTTCCTACGATGGCGTCGTCGTTCCACGCAAACTCATACGACCGTGGAGTCGCGGTACCGGCTCCGGTATCGTGAAAATGCCCCGCAAGCTCCAGCATCCAGGCCTCATTGAGGCGCTGTTGCGGATATGCCCGGCCGCCCATCCATGCCGCTGCGACCGACGTCTTTTCTGCGGCATCCGCCAGCAGTTCGTTTTTGAGGATCCAGCGTTTGTGATAGGCCTGCGAAGTGAGAGAGCCTGCAGAGTGATTGATCAGTTCGAGATCACCCTTGTATGACGGCAAACGCGAGGACATCGCCGGTGTTATATCGTTGAAGATCTGATCGGCAGCGGATTCCACAACGTGCACGGGCCCTTCACCAACCCTGACCGGGGAGCCGCTGGGCTGAGCCGTCGGGGCTTCGCCCATTGCGAAAGGGCCCCTTGGCGGCGACGGCAGTACGGTCTCGCTCTTGGTAACAATGGCTTCGAGCAGCTTTACCGTCGATTCTTGTGTTGCTCCTCCGATATCGCCAGTCCCAACATAGTGGTAGTCGGCAAAGACGCCCGTTATTTTTCCATTGAGATCAATCCGCTTGACCCAGTTCTGTTCGAGCGACCTCTGGCGTGCAGTCGCGGCCGCCTGTTGCGGGGTGAGCCTCGCCCTCTCCTCACTGGTTAGCTGCGGCCCTGCGGCAGCCGCCTGCTCCGTGGGCTCCTTGCTGATATCCGTGTAGACATTGCTGCCATAGCCACCGGGATTCAGTGCCGCAATCACTCCTTTTCCATCGGGACCCAGCCACATCCCGACATTGAAAGGAATACCTTCAGGCGTTTGCTCGGGTGATTCAGGCCCTCCTACCTTCGCTGCAGGCTGCCATTGCGCATTCAGCTTCTGGGTGGAAAAGCCCTTCACGCCGGAGTGCGCGAGGATACTGGGAAGAGAGGCCGGAAAGCCAAAACAATCAGGCAGCATATATTCCGCGCTGGCTTTTCCGAAGTCCTTACGAAAATATTCATTGCCGTAAAGGATCTGACGAAAGATACCCTCCGCACTGGGAAGATTGACGTCGCCTTCCTCCACTGAGGAACCTGCGGGATACCAGCGGCCCGCTGCAACGTACTGTTGCATTCGCGCGTAGTCCGCGGGGAAATACTCCTTCATCAGCCGGTATCGATTCGCGCCGGTCCAATTGAAGACATAATGCGGGTATCGATCGATGTAGTCGAAGTTCACCCGCATGGTTTTTAGCAGGTACTCACTAATCGTCTGTGGAAACTCCCACCGCCACTGCGTATCCAGATGCGCATAGGGGACGACGTATAAGGTGGGAGTGGTGGTGATATCGGGGGCCTTCATTGTCTGTCCGTGTGCTACGAGCTGGGAGACCGTGGCAGCCGACAGAAGGCAGCCGAGCCAAAGAAACTGATGGATGAATCTGATTCCGGAGAAGCGCAGGGGCGAAGGTGTCAGGGGGAGCATCATTTTAGGCATATTAGAGTCCGTTCACCCGCAAGAGGGCGGATATGGTTTGTGGTTTTGAAAAAGATAAAAAAAGACACTGCATGCGGAAGGCTATGCAGTGTCTTTTGAAGTCGACAAGCGGAACCAACTGATTTTCTCCTAACACGGTCTTGTATCAAGAGTGCTAAAAAGCGTAGCGCAGGCTGAACTGGAGCTGACGCTCCGAGGCATAGGTACCGCCCTTGCTGTTGACCTGACCGAAGGTGCTGCTGGTCGGGCCTACATCAGGATTGTCGAGGTTCGGATGGTTGAGGTAGTTGAATGCCTCCGCCCTGAAGACCACAACATGGTTTTCGTGGCTGGGGATGATGTGGAACTCCTTCTGCAGCGCGGCAGAGAAGCTCTGGAAGCCAGGGCCGTAGATTAGGCCACGCATACCGCGAGGAGCGTAGGTACCTGGCGCCGCCGACGACCAGACACCCGAGCCAACACCTTCAAACCACTGGCCGACCTTGGTATTACCGGCGAACACGTGAGGCAATCGGGGATTTCTGGATGCAACCCAGAACTGATTGCCAGATCCAGGACCAACTCCCGCGTAGTCGGTGCCCTGTGAGACGGTCTGCGGACGTCCCGACTGTCCCTGGATGGTTCCGGAGAACTGCCAGTTGCCGAGGAGGGTGCGGCCGAAGAGATTGCTCATGTGGTTGGCGATGCCGATGTCATACACGTAATTGATCACGAGGACGTGACGCGTATCGAAGTCGCTGGGACCGAACATACGGGAGTTGTTATAGGCATCGACGATATTGGTGCCGTTCGACGAACCATAGTCGAGGCTCTTGGACCAGGTATACGACGCGCCGAAGAGCAGACCCTTGGTGAGGCGGCGCTTCAGGTTGGCCTGCATGGAGTGATAGAACGCGCCGCCAGTGTTCTGTGCCTCAATGATGGTCGAGAAGCCCTTATAGGGACGCAGGGAGTCGGCGTTGATTTTGTTGATGAGATTGGCCGATCCGGGAGCGAGCGTCCCAGGCTGGAGCTGGTTGATATTGGCAAGTTGCTCCAGGTGGTAGCCGCGGCGGCCAACGTAGCTCAGCGTAAAGACCGCGACATTGGTAAACTCGTGCTCCACGGTCACGTTCCATCCCCACGCCTCAGGGCTGGGGTACTTGTAGGCGTGCGAGGTAAATGCCAACGGAAGCTGGTTGACACCGATACCGCCGGGATTGTCGACGCTGCCGTTGGTTACCGTGGAAGCTGGCTGGAACGGAGCGTTGCCGCCAACATGTACGGTGTCGCTGATGCCGAGGCGCTGCATGTAGCGCCCCGCGCCGGCGCGAAAGACGGTGCCGGGCGATATCTCATAGGCAAAGCCTATGCGCGGCTGGATGTTCGAGTAAACGGTCGGAGAGTAGTTGGAGTCGAATCCGCGGAAGAGCCGCGAATAGGTGCCACTGAGGATGG
Organism: Edaphobacter lichenicola; assembly: GCF_014201315.1. NCBI lineage: Bacteria > Pseudomonadati > Acidobacteriota > Terriglobia > Terriglobales > Acidobacteriaceae > Tunturiibacter > Tunturiibacter empetritectus. Next base: position 43,923 of record NZ_JACHDY010000008.1, on the reverse strand, counting down.
CGTCTGGCACGTGTCCTTTGGCCGAATCGGGGAAACCACTGCCGGGGATGACGACACCGTTATATGCATCGCCGCCGGTGAGGAAGCCGGTGGAGGAGCTTACCGTGGGAGCAAGTGAAGGACTGTAAACGCTCGGATTGAAGAACGCCTGGTTGCCCCACAACGCGTGGTACGACTGCATGATGTCGTAGCGGATGCCATACTCCAGCACGAGCTTCGAGTTCACGCGCCACTGATCCTGCCCGAACATGCTGTACATATTGCCGCGGAATAGCGTGTAGGAGCGGGTTCCGATCTCGCCGTAGGTATTGAAGACGCCGAGAGCAACATTGGCGATGGCAGCCTTCGAGTTTATAGCCTGGCCGTCGGTGAAGCTGAACAGACCGTTCTGGTTGTTGGTGGTTCCGGGCCGGGTGTTGTCGACCGAGATCTGGTCGTAGTTGTTCTCGCCGGCATACTCCCACTGGCCGCCGAACTTGAGCGTATGCCTTCCCCAAACCTTGGTGACGGTGTCGCCTGCGTCGTAGACGATACCGCCGGAGCGCGACGGATACGGTCCGCCGTCCAGCGTGCCGAAGTTTGCAATCTGGATGGTCGGAATCTTGTTAGGCACAACCTTGCTGGCTGAGCCGAAGAGATATGGGTAATTGATGCCGTACTTCGTGCGGTCAGACAGACCCGAGGACGTATCGATGCCGATGGTGACGTGGTCGGCCGCGCCAGAGGCGAAGGCATCGTTGACCCAGGTGGGGCTCAGGGTCCAGGTCCAGTGCACAACGCCGATCTGGTTGGGCCGATGGAAGATGCGGGGATTGGTGTTGAAGTTGCCGAAGTGGGGCTCGTAGTCATCGTAGTTGTAGTTCAGCAAGCTGAAGCGGAAGTGGTGTCGATCGGCCGGAGCGAAATCGACCACAACCGAATCTTTGCGCTGCCTCTCGGTATAGAGCGCCGTGTCGCTCCAGTTGCCACCGGGGTTCCCGGTAAGGTTGGGGGCGGGGTAGGCGTTCAGCAGGCCAAGGCCATTGGGGCTGAGTGCAATACCGCATTTTCCACCGCTGAAATCGTTGTTAGGACATGCCTGACCCGTGTTCGGGTTCACAAGCTGTATCGGGGCGCCGTAGAAGATGTTCGATCCAAGCAGCTCGCCGAAGTCGCCCTGGCGCATGCGCAGGGTGGGCACCGAAAGCGGCCTGGCGTCGGTGCCACTTTTCTGCGCGGTGTCGTCGTGGTTGAACTTCACCCACTCCTGACCAACCAGAAAGAACAGCTTGTCGTGATTCTTGTTGAAGCCGGGGAAGAAGACCGGGCCGTTGAGGTTCCAGCCGAACTGGTTGTAACGGAAGGCGGCTCGCTTGAGCCCCTGGTTATTGCGGGTCCACGTATTGGCGTTGAGCGCGTTGTTGCGGAAGTACTCGAAGGCGCTGCCGTGGAACTCTGAGGTTCCGCTCTTGGGCACCATGCGGATCTGACCGCCGGAGGTGCGGCCATACTCAGCCGCATAGCTTGTCGTCAGTACCTGGATCTGCGAGGTGGAGTCCACATCGGCTACGCCGACGCTTGTGCCATTGGAGCGCGTGCGCACCATCGGTGCGCCATCGAACGTAATCACGCTCTCCTGTGAGCGCGCACCATTGACATTGATGCCGTTGTCGAGGCCGAAGGCGAAGGCCGCCATCGAGTTGCTACGTACGACGCCGGGCTCCATCTGCGCGAGATAAAGCGGGTTGCGGCCGTTGAGCTGAATGTCCTTGACTTGCTGCTGAGTGATGAGCTGGCCGACCGCCCCGCTCTCGGTCTGAACCGTGTTAGCGCCCGCCTCGACGGTAATCGAGATGGTGGTGTCGCCAACCTTCATTGCGATATCGATTTTTCGTCCGATGCTGGGATCCAGGTGCACGTCGTTGAGCGTAGTGGTTTGAAAGCCAGGCTTTCTTACGTGAACACTGTAGTCGCCGGGCGCGAGGTTCGTCACGGTGAAGGCACCGTTTTCATTGCTCGTGATCGTTCGGTCTGCGAGAGTCGCATTGTTGTGAATCGAGATCTGCGCGCTTGGAACAAGCGCTCCGGACGCATCAGTCACGGTTCCACTGATGGAGGATGTATCAGATTGGGCTAGGATTGAAGTCGTGGCCATGAACAAACAAACGATGAGAACCACTACGATGCGGATATTGAGCCTATCGTCTTTCACTTAAGCCTCCCAGAAAACAAATACAGGTTGTTTTATGATTGCGTTATCATGTTGGACAATTGTTTACATATTTTGTTGCTACCTTGTCAACCAAAAAGGTGTAAATTTGCCGCAAATGTGAATCGACCAATTTAGAATCTGTATGATGGGCCTCTCACAAATGAAAAGGACGGCAGGCAAGTCTTCTCCCACGAAACGGGCAACACTTGAGGATGTGGCACGGTCGGCCGGAGTAAGCCCGATGACGGTCTCCCGCACGATCAACGGCCACCCCTATGTCACGGGGGAGACAGCGAAGAAGGTTCGTGCGGCCATTCGTCGCCTCAGTTACCGGCCCAATCACGCTGCCCGTGTGCTAACCGGACAGCTCTCACGCTCCATTGGTCTCATTGTTCCCGATATCGCGGATACCTTCTTTTCCGTCGTTAGTCACGCCGTCCAGGAAACCGCGCGCGAAAGCGGCTATCTGGTATGGTTAGCCGCATCCGACGAGGATCCAACGATCGAAGCCGCTCAAGTGGAGATGATGACTCATCATCCTGTTGACGGTATCCTTCTTGTTCCCGCCGACAGCCGGAACGGCTATCTCAAAACGCTAGCTTCAGGAACGACGCCGATCGTCACCATCGATCGTCCTATCGAGATTGCAACGACGGATTCTGTTGGTGTCGAAAACAGAAGAGGAGCGCGACTGGCAGTAGAACATCTTATTCAACACGGTTACAAGAAGATCACATGTATAGCGGCGAACTCCCATCTGCTGACCGTCAAAGAGCGCATCGCTGGATACAAAGAGTCGATGCGACGTGCGAAGCTGCCTTGCCCAAAAGAATTGCGAGTGTCCAGTCCTTCCGCCGCGAAATCCGCTTTGTCGGAGCTGTTCGGATCGCGCAATCGTCCTGACGCGCTCTTCACAACCAACAACTCCTCAACAATCTTGGTGATTGAAACACTCCAGCAATTAGATATCGAAATGGGCAAGGATGTCGCGCTCGTGGGCTTCGACGATGTCGCCTTCTTCACCTTGATAACCCCGCCTGTAACCGCCGTCCGTCAACCCGCTGCGCAACTCGGAAACATAGCTGCTCGGCTGCTCCTGCAGAGAATCAATGGCGAATTTAAGGCGTCAAGCATCAGAACGGTGCTTCCTGTCAGCCTCACCATACGCGAATCTTGCGGATGCAAAAAGGGAGACGCCGGAACTTCGAAGGCGAGTGCCCAAATAGCTTTAGCACTTATTGACTAGGGAAACGAGTTTGACGTTACCGACATCCCTGTAAGTCATCTGTCAAGTTAAGGCACGGGTGTCCCGGGCACGCTCGCGAGAGCGTGCAAGTTCGTGCGCTCCAGGATGTTCTGTGCGCACCGTGCCTCTCGGGGCTCTGTTGTAATCACGGGCGTGTCGTAGTCTGGAGTCGTTCGTCGAGGAACCTCGTTCATGTTCGAGCGTCGTTTCGCTGTGGATATCATCCTGGTGTGTGTTCTCTGGTACTGCAAGTATGGGATAAGCTACCGGGATCTGGCGGAGATGATGCAGGACGCGGCGTGGACTTGGGTCCGTCCACGATCATGCGCTGGGTTCATCGCTACGCGCCTGAGCTTGAGAAGCGGGTCCGCTGGTACCCGGGGTACCGTGCGACCTCGTGGCGAGTGCACGAGAAGTATGTGAAGGTGGGTGGCCCGCGCGAGGCTCTCAGACAATGAAGATGGCCGTCGCTACGATGAAGGGGTTCGAGGTGATGCGGATGATCCGCCGAGGACATTGCCTCACCTGTAAGCCGCATGTCAAAGACGAGGTGCGCTTCGTAAACAAGCTGTTCAACATCTTCGTTATCGCTGCCTGACGTAAACCGCGTAACGGACGAAGTGCAACTAACAAAGATAATGCAACGGGCCCGCAATGAGCCTGGCGACTTGCGGATCAACAGGATCTCCGTCGGGCCCCAAGTCTCGCTAGTTACTCGAAATAAGTTGAGGCTTCCACTGACTGCCCCATTCCGACGGCCTTTGACCCATTACGAAGTGCAGGGTTCCTCCAGCCTGGATCTGCTCCCATGTGATGACCGGAATGTCCAGTGGCTTTCCGTTAAGCGTCGCAGACTGGATGTAGACATTCTGCGCTGAATTGTTGCTCGCCTCCACGCGAAATGTCTTTCCGCTCGCCAGGCGCAGTGATATCTGTTCATACATCGGACTTCCGATCATGTACTCGCCGTTCGCCGGGTTCACTGGATAGAAACCCATCGCGGTAAACAAAAGCCATGCCGACATCTGGCCGCAATCGTCATCGCCATCCAGACCGCCCGGACTCGCCTCATATTCCTTCGCGGCAATCTTGCGCACCATCGCTTGGGTCTTCCACGGCTGGCCGCCGAAGTCGTACAGATAGCCGTAGTGGTGACTCGGTTCGTTGCTGTGCACGTTGTGGCCGCCGCTGAAGTGCTGGTCAAGCTTGGCGTCATAGGATTCTACACCGCCCATCAACTGAATTAGTCCTGCCTGATCGTGAAATGGCGACCACGTATAGACCCAGGCATCACCCTCCGTCCACCCGGAGACAGACCGATTTTGATTGTCATCCCTCGAACCGCCGATCGGCGCCCAGCCACCGTCCGACGTCCTCCCGTTCATCAATCCGATGGCAGGGTTATAGAGATTGCGGTCGTTCAAAGACCGTTTCAGGAAGAAGCGGTAATCCTCCGTTCGGCCGAGTGCTTCGGCAATTTGTGCAACGCACCAGTCGTCGTAACTATCCTCCAGGGTTCGCGAAGCCGCCTCGTCCGTTTTGTCCGTTGGAATAAAGCCAAGCTGCTTATAGTAGGTGAGCCCCGCGCGAGCTTCGTAGGGAGTGTGCTCTTCGCGGTCCAGCCATCGGCGAGTCGTATCTCCATCCGGCGGTGTCATGGCGTCCTTATAGACGGCCTGCCATGCCACCTGTCGATCGAAGCCCTTGAATCCCTTCCTGAAGGCTTCGGCAACGAGCGAGTCCGCATGCGTTGCAATCATGATGTTGGTGTAGCTCGGATTTGGCCACTTGGGCATCCAGCCGCCTTCTTTGAAATTCTGCAGGAGGGCGGTGATCATCCCGTCAATGCGCTCTGGGGCTAGCAGAGTCAGCATGCTGTTCTCGGCGCGGAAAGTGTCCCAGATAGAGTAGGCGGTATAACTCTCTCCAGCGTGAATGGTGTCGTCGAAGGCGCTGTAGTAGTGCCCGTATTCAGAGAAGATTCGCGGATACAGCAGCGTGTGATATACCGCCGTGTAGAGTCTGGTCTTGTCCTCATCCGTCGCTCCGCTGAGCTGAATTCGCGATAATTTCTCGTTCCACTTTGCGCGAAGATTGTCCTGCACGGCTTGGAAATTCCATCCGGATAGCTCGTGTTCGAGATTCGCGCGGGCCTGCTCGATGCTGACGAACGACGTACCAACACGCACCTGGATCGTCTGCCCGGGTTTGAACTCCGCGTACGCCCCGCGACTCAATTCTGCTTTGGCGTCGTCCATGCCGTACGTCTTCATGTTCAAAGGCGCCTGCTCAAACTGGACCACGAAGTAGCCTCTGAACTTCGGCAGCACAAACGGTCCGAGATGCGCATCCATCCGATGTGGGTTAAAGCCAGTAATCTCGCGTGTTTCAGGATTGATCGACGCCATCCCTGAAATTCCAGGGCGCGAGGCTTCGACGATGACGCGAGCCTCTGCGGTCTTTGGAAAAGTAAGCCGCAAAATCGAGCAGCGCTCAGTAGCCGTCATCTCCACCTGGATCGTTCCGTCTGCTCCGGCATCCAGCGAAACACCGTAGTAATCCGGCCGCGCATTCTCGGAGCGATGGCTGTAGGGAAGTTTGCGTAACTCTGGCGTAGTACGCAGTTCGCCGACTTGCGGGATAACCGTCACGTAGCCGTAATCTCCCATCCAGATCGCGGGCTGATGCGTGCCGATGAACCCCGAGATCGTCGTGTCACCGTAGTTGTACGATGTGACGCTGATCTTGTTCTGTCGCGTCTGCGGTGTCCAACTCGTCATGCCGAACGGCGTCGTCACAAAAGGCATGGTGCCGCCGTACCCAAGAGCACTACGTTGCGTTCCGATCAAAGTATTCACATATGACGCCGCATCGTTTTGGGCGGCTAGACCCGAGAATGGACACACCGTGAGGACGATGAGACCGACTGCAAACCTGTTCATGATGGAGAATTGTATCTTGCACGTATACGCTGGCGCCAAGCTCCCAGATTACTCCTGGGAATCGCAATTACTCTCGTCAGCGACCCTTGGATCACGACAAAACCGACTTGAACGAAGCCGCTGTGAGTGCGGCGTACGCATGCGCGTGTGGTTAAGCCAGCCTTTTGATGGCGCTGAGCTACCTGCTCTTCCGTGCCAGTGCCGCCACCATGCTCGAGGTCGCTCGCGACCCGAAGCATCTCGTTGCCGACATTGGACTGCTCAGCATGCTGCATACCTGGGGACAGAACCTCCAGCATCATCCCCACGTCCACTGCGTCGTGCCGGCCGGTGGTCTCTCCCTCGATGGTTCCAGATGGGTCGCAGCCGCGTCACGCTTCTTCCTGCCTGTCCGGGTTCTCAGCCGCGTCTTTCGCGGCAAGTTCACCGCGGAACTCAAGCAACTTATGGTCCAGGACAAGCTGCAGGTTCATGGCTCACTCAAGGAACTCGCAGCACCGGAACGCTTCCAGCGTTTCCTCAGGCAGCTCTTCTCCAAGGACTGGGTCGTCTATGCCAAGCCACCGTTCGGCGGCGCCGAACACGTCCTCAACTACCTGGCCCGCTACACCCACCGCGTGGCGATCTCCAACCATCGCCTGGTCAGCTTCAAGGACGATAGCGTCTCCTTTCGATGGAAGGACTACGCAGCCGGCAGCAAGCAAAAGGTCAAGACCGTTTCAGCCAACGAGTTCCTACGACGCTTCCTCATCCACGTTCTGCCCAAGGGGGCCTCGTTCGCATCCGTCACTTCGGCATTTTCGCCAACCGTAAACCGTCCGTATCGTTGCTGCGTTGCCGCTTCCTGCTCAAGGGCGCTGCGCCACCACAACAGCCTCCTCCAACAGCTCAGATCGAGTGTCCGCTCTGCTCAGAGTCCAGCTCGTCGTCGAACGGATCACCAGCCCTCAGCTCCCCTCTGCACCGACCAACATCTCACCGTCCACGCCCCGCCTCGATAGCTCTTAATCCACCATGACGGACGCCCCTCTCAACCCGGTCGACCCAAGCCGTGCTCAAGCACGCAACGCATCCTCGCGCTCACTCGAACCGAAACGGCCCCACAACCGCCCGGCTTTAGTTGCCGAACGGACCCTTTCTGTCGTCACGTCTCAACACCCCCTGCGTTCGAGACCTTGCCGACCCCAGGAAAAGACGCTGTCCGAGCCGGAATTGTCCATTCAAATTCCACAGCAGCTCACCGCATCCGCCGCGCCAACGGCTTCCTTCAAACGGCCCTATCAAAACTGCCCCGACAGACTGCGTTGCAGCTCCCGGTTTCGTGCAGGGGCAGCCCTGATAGGGGCCTAACGTTTTTCATTACCTATCTTACGTCTGTCTCGGGATCGACAATTGCAGCGCGTCATCCTCCTTCTAGTGGATGTGAGCTCACAATGGAGCTGAGGTTGATGACGCTACCACGGCACCATCGGGCTCACCCAGACCCAGCATCAAGCAAAGTCACCATGAAGATTGATCGCTCAACTTTTCCGAACTATGACGACACCACTCAAGTGCGCGCCTATGAACTTAAGGGCGACATTCTCGTTGTCGCAGTTACTCCGGAGCCGGTCATGAAGGAGAAGTTACGATTTCTAGGCTTGGATGTCCATGTCGAAAGGATTGTCGCAGCAATCACCGAACCAGATGGCCAGGTACGAAGTCTTGGCACTATTCCGAACCGGATGGAGTCGATACGCAAGCTCATCAAGAAGCTTGGCCCAGTGGAGAAGTTGCGGGTCTGCTATGAACCGGGCCGACTGGCTATGTTCTTTACTGGCAGTTGGCGGACTTAGGTGTGCAGTGCGAGGTGATCGCCCCGTGCAGCATGGAGTTATCAACGCCCTCCTGCCATCTGGGCTGGTCTGCGCAAACGACAACAGAGCGCGTCGGAAGGGGCTAATGAGATTGCATGGAAGGCACAACACCGACTACATAAGCGATACGTGAGACTGTCAGCCGCGGGTAAAGACAAGAGGAAGATCGTCACAGCGGTGGGCCGCGAACTGCTGGGCTTCATCTGGGCCATAGGAATCAAAGCGGAAGCGACTGTCATGCAGCGAATAGCAGCGTGAGAAGAAGCAAGAACCTCCCTGAAAAGAAAAAACAAAAGCGAACCCACTGGTGAACATCGTCGTCCAAATCGAGCACAGAGCCAGCAGCAGATGGGGCAAGCACGAAGGAGAATCCTCGTTTGGCCTATGCGACAGGCTCAGCCGGACTCGCGACAAAAGTCAGAGGCAGCTCCCGACGGATCAAGATTATGCGATTCCGACCCGCGAATATCAGACTGATCAATCGTCGCTGAAAACGGCCCCGACTGCTGCTCGCTCTGTCCTCGAACAACGACGAAAACAACAACAAGAACAAACCCATCGATCGCATAGGTTGACACGGTCACTCCATATCAGCCCTTTGAAACGCATATGTCGTCTACGGGCTGACATGCCCCGGACACCGAAGCCGCGGGAATCCCTCAACGCTCCTTCCAGGTCAGTGCGTTCGGCACGTAGGCCGCCACCACTCACCCGACTGCTGCAGCGTGACGGTGATCGGCGCCGCCTTGGGCGGCGGCGGGTGCCCAGGGTCGGCTGGCTCATGCTCGAGAGTTCCTTTCGCCTCGATCCTCCCTGGTCCCCACACACCGGTGAGTCTCACGTAAGGAGAACCAGGCGCCTTCATCGCGCTGAAGGTTCCAGGCTTGCTGCGGGTGAAGCTGCTGATATCGATCGATCTGCCTATCGTGTTCAACGACAGATGCTTGTCCATATCCCCCTCCACACGGATCATCAGCCGCTCGCCCGACGGCGTGCAGAGATGTCCATCCCCGTCCAGGTGGGTGGTGAGGGTTGGGTGGGAGCCGGTATCCACAGGGCTCAAGGAAAGATGGAGCTGGTAGGTTCCTTCCGGCGCCGTGAAGCTTCCTGCTCCCGACCACCAGGGCGCAGCATGGAATGAGCCTCCAGTGAAATGGGCCCACGGAACCCAAAACTCAGGGGCAGCAAGGTATGCGAACCCGACAACGACCAGAATTAAAAATAAGACATGGCGGGCTCGCAATTTGCATGATTAAAAACAAGACATCGCGGGCTCGCAACTGCGGGCTCTTTTGCGGTAATCCGGAAGAGGCGTTGGACATAATACCTTCTCTGAGCGACACCATAACACTGCCATCGCGCCACCGCGAAGTGGAATCGAACTCTCAAAGCTCAAGCCAGGTGAGTGCGCTGAGCATGCAAACAGATAGACTGCCCAGAAATATCTGTCGTGGCACATCTCGTTAGATGGGCCCAAGAAGTTGGCATGGAGTCTCGGAATCTGTCTCACCCAGCTTCCGACGAGGACTTCTCGCCAGCCGAGAGGCTCTGCCATGCCCGTCTCAAATCTTTGCACCAGAGCCCCATTTCTAGCTCTGTTATCGGATACGAAAGACAATCCCAGCACCTAACCGGAGGTTGTTCTGTCGGTCGCCCACAGCGTTCGGAAGCTGCGTATACAGGTAATCGGCCTGCAATACCCGTACAGCAACACGATGTGAAAGAGACAAGTCCAATCCCCCTCCTGTTGAGAAGGCAAAAGAGTTCGCGGTCGACGAGGAGGTCGTCATCGTGGGGAAGTAGCCGTCGAAGCCATGCGCCTCACCGAATAGCACCTGCGCGAAGCTGGAGAGCCTGTGGCCTGACCGGTGAGTAACGCGTGGCCCAAAGAGGTATGTGATCCGACCGACACCATCCGCGCTTGAATTGATGTTGTTTGCGTGGGCACCGCCCACCTCGGCAACGGCGCTGAGCCAACCAAGGAAGTGAAGATTTACCTCCGCCCGGCCACCTGACATATAAAAGCAACTGCACCCGCCCGGCGGCGCATTTGCCCTGATGGCGTTGTAGCTCACAGCGAACTCCAGTGGCGCGGCCTGGCGTCGTGACTGGGCACAGACCTTGATCGTATCCCCGCCCGCAACCAGGAGAAAAGTTGCAAGAGCCAGGGACTGAATTATCGATCTGGATGAAAGATGTCTATGCACGCGCTCTCCTATTTCAAGATCAATGTCACCGTGGTGGCATGTTGTATCGAACCGCTGGTGCCCGTCACGGTAAGGATGTAAGTCTTTGTTGCGCTGTGGCCGGCGAATCCACCAGAACCGCAACCTGTCAAACAATGATTCCACCGACGAGCATGACGGCCAAAAGGACTTGGAGTGCGAGAGGGCGTATGCGCTTTCTTTTGAACCAGGGCATAAGAAGCACCGCAAAGGCTATCGCAGCGCCGCCTTCACCGACTCTCGATCTGTCGAATCTGCGAAACGGACTTGATGAGGTTGCCGCGAAGCTATTGGAAACAGCCACTGTTAGCGTCGAACTGGCTGCATTGCCGTTCGGTGTGACCGACGCCGGGGAGAAGGTGCCCGTAACACCAGTTGGCAGTCCAGAGATCGAAAGATTGATCGCACTTGGAAACGAACCATTTGCGGGTGCCAGTGCGATGGTGTATTGGCCCGAGGCTCCGCGAGCGATGGTCTGTGGACTGTTCGTAGCAGTAATTGAAAAGTCGGGGACAAGGGCAGCGACGCCGGAGCCCGAGAGCTGAGCGGTGTGAGGAGAGCCGGAGGCGTTGTCCGCCACTGAGACGAACGCCGCATAGGTGGTGCTTGAAGATGGTGTAAACACCACAGAGATACTGCATGTTGCACTGGCCGCTAGGGAAGTGCCGCAGGTGGTTGTGAGCGTGAACGCGCTTGCACCGGTGCCCGCGATGGTGATCCCGGTGATCGCCAAGCTTGCGTTGCCAGGATTGGAGAGTTGCGCGACCAACGCCGACGCGGAAGAGCCGACGGTCGTGTTGGGGAAAGATAGGCTGGTGGGACTCAGAACCGCCTGCGGGCTTGCGGGTGCTACTCCGGTACCGGTGAGCGCAGCAGTTTGAGGAGAACCACTGGCGTTGTCCGCAACCGAGATGGAGGCGGAGTAGGCACCCACGACGTCCGGCGAAAACGACACCGTGATGGTGCAGGCCGAGCCCGCGGCCAACGAACCTCCGCAGTTATTCGTCTGAGCAAACTTCGTCGCATTCGATCCGATCACGGTGATACCGGCGATAGTAAGCGCCGCGGTTCCGGGATTTGAGAGTGTGATCCCTTGCGTAGCACTTGTCGTGCCCGTGATTGTGTTGCCAAATGCAAGGCTGGTCGGACTCAGAACCGCCTGCGGCGCAGCGGGCGCAACGCCCGTGCCGGTCAATGAGGCGATCTGGGGGGATCCACTAGCATTGTCCGCAATCGAGATCGACGCTGAGTACCCGCCAGCTACATCGGGAGAAAAGGTAACCGTGATGACGCAACTTGCGCCTGCTGCCAGCGATGTGCCACAGGTGTTGGTCTGGGCAAACTTGGTAGTGTTCGTGCCAGTGACGCTGAGGCCCGTCAATGTCAATGCGCTCGTACCAGGGTTCGAGAGGGTGATCGACTGCGAGGCACTTGTAGAACCGGTAGTTACATCGCCGAAGCTAAGGCTTGTTGGACTAAGTACCGCTTGCGGCGCGCCAACCCCTGTCCCAGTTCCCGTCAGTGGAATCGTTTGTGTTGGATTTGGGACACCATTCAGTGAATCGTCTGTTAGCTGGATCGACCCCGTGTCGAGACCTACTGCTATTGGACTGAAGCTGACTGCAATGCTGCAGGCGCTGCTTGCTGCCAATGTCCCCGGAGTGGTAGAGGTCGGCGTCAGAAGGGCGCAGGCGCCGCTTCCACTGCTGCCCAGGACGAAGCCTGAAGAGATGCTGGGGTTATTCCCGGTAGCAGAGACTGGGAAGGTGAGGGGCGCTGTGCCGATATTTGACACGGTGACTGCCTGTGGGCTGTCGCTGCTGGTTGCGCCTACTGCTGTCGATGCGAAGCTCAGGCTTGGCGGGTCGGCGAGGTCGATTTTTTCTACCAGACCCGTGGCGGAGGCGATGTAGAGATTTCCCTGCCCATCAAGTGCAACGGCGGTGAAGAAGTCGCCTTGAGGCTTGCTCAAGAGGACGCTCTCCGCGTATCCGGTGGCCGTAGGACTTTCTTTGAGAATGCCTTTGTTCTGGTCCGCGATGTAGACGGCCCGGTGCCGTCAACGGCAACCGCAGAGGTCGTGGCGGCAAGTGCGACAGTGCTCTGGGTATAGCCGCCGGCGGAGAGTGTCTCCTTCACAACGCTGCCTGTGTCCTGATCGGTGAGATAGACATTGCCGACGCTATCTACGGACATTGCCGCAATATTGCCAATCGTGGCTACTGCGCTCTCTGTATACGTCTCTCCCGAGAGCGTTTCTTTGACTATGCTTCCGCCGTTTGAGAGGGAGATATAGACGTTTCCACTTGGATCCACTGCAACGTATGCGGTCCCCCGATAGGCGTTCATGACCGGAACGACGGTCTGTATAAATCCACTGCCGGAAGGAGTCTCCTTGAAAACCTGGTTGGTGCCCGGATCGGGAAAGTAGACGCTTCCGCCGCCATCGACCGCCACGGAAAAGGAGTTGAACAGGCCGCTGTCCACGCCTGTCTCCGCGTAGCTGCTGCCCGTCGGCTTTTCCTCCAATATCTGATGATTGCCGGTGTCAGCGAGGTAAAGGTTACCGCTGTCATCTACATCGAGACTCAAGATGGGACTGGTGCGCGTCAGCAGGGTAGTGACCTTGTCGGGCAAAAAGGTGATCTGCGGCCCGACTCCCTGGCCATAGAGATACGCGGTCGCGATGCGCTTCCCGGATGCATCGGTCAGTACCGTTGCTCCTACTCGATTGCCTGTGTATTTTGGCGAGAAGACCACGTCGACCGTACAGGTATCGCCAGCGGAGTAGAGCTTGCTGCTTCCGTTGGTGGTGCAGGTGCCTGTGCCCGCATCTGCGAAGTCCTGTCCTGCCTCGCCTTTGGTGAATACCGACGAGCCGCCGACGCTGCCGGCGCTGTCAAAGCTAAACGTCAGCGTGCCCTTGAGGCTGGAGCTTCCGGTCGAAGTTCGAAAGAAATCGACACCCCCAGGTTGAATGCTGAGGGAAGGGTTGCCGGATATGTCCGAGGCAAATATGTTGCCGTTGCCATCGACCGCGATGGTGGGTGTCGTTACGGAAGTCAGGACTACACTCTGGGTATAGGCACCGGCGTTGAGTGTCTCCATGAGGATGCGATTGTTGCCAAAATCGGCGATGTACAGGTTTCCGCTCTGATCTACCGCAACCGCGAGTGGGTCGCTCAATCCTGTGCCGACAGTCGTCTGCGTGTAGTTGCTCCCCGAAGGCGTTTCTTTATAGACAGTGCTGCTCCCCGCATCAACGATGTAGACATTCCCGCTGTTATCGACAGCCAGGCCGTATGTCGCGGAGAAGCCACTGCCGATGGTGCTCTGTGCATACGTCCCGCCGGAGAGAGTCTCTTTTAAGACGCGGTTGGCGGAGTCCGCGATGTAGACATTGCCGCTCATATCGACAGCGATACCCCGAGGTGCGTTTAGCCCAGTCCCAACGGTGGTTTGCGTTCCATATCCACTTGCTGTCAGGGGCACCTTGACGACGCGGTTATTGCCGAAATCAGCGATGTAGACGTTGCCGCTGTTGTCCACTACGACGCCCCGCGCGTCGCTAAGGCCACTGCCTATCGGCGTCTCGGAATACGGAAGTTGCCGGATGCTCTGCTTCAAACCAATGGCGCTATTACTCACTGTGTAAAGGTTTCCATTCGCATCGACCCCCAGGTAGCCCTGCTGCCCTCCCGTGACCAGCGTGACTCCGTGCACCAGGTGTGCGGTCTGCGAGTTCGCGACACCCGCCACAGCCAAGACCGCGAGGCTGAGCAACACTCTTAGAGAAAAGAGCGACGGGGAGATAGGGGGATAGTGGTTCGAATAAGCTACAAAGACGGCATTCTTCATTGAGGGTCCGCCAGGAGTACGCAAAGCGTTCTCGGTAGTTGGTAAACAGGAAACCGTGTAGAGTCATTGATCCTGTTGCGTTGAGAAGGCTGTCTGTCCTAATAACATCGAGGTGAGGACGCAGAGGATTCCACTCGAGCGCGAACCGATCTGCCGCTTTGTTCACGTCAAAACAACTGTAGGCATGAAGCAAACTAGACACATAGTAAAAATCCGACATTCAAGAAAAAGAGATGGAGCGTAGTATTCGGGATATGATCGACGAATCATAGAACCACTGTGGTCCGATTTCGCTCATCAGATTCCACGCCGCGCAGTTGTTGATTGTTGCAAAGGGCTCGGTATGGAAAGCGAGGGCATTCATGCACACACTTCATTCGTCATTGCCGTGTCCCGAATTGAAGACTTACGTACGCGCCTACGCCCAGCGAGAGTTCGACCTTACAAGTGCGGAGGTTGTGCAGCCTATGCCCGCTTGTCTCGAGCAAATCATCGAATTTGAATTTGGCAATTTCCCAATCGTTGAATTCGGCGACGGGAGCCTCCACCAGACTCACCAGATTGTTGTGGTTGGTCCAAGTGCGTATCGCCGCGCTAACATTCGCCTTCGTGGTGGGCTCCAGTCGTTCGCCATCTTCTTTCAACCGATGGCATTCTGGCAGCTCTTCGGCATACCGGTGAGAGAGCTCGCAAACCAACACTATGATTGTTGCGACGTGATCGGGACCGATATTCATCAACTTTGGAATGAGATGGCGAACAACGCTTCTTTCGATAAACGGGTGAAACTCGTGGAAGCGTTTCTTCTCAAAAAGGCTCGACGTTCCATCGAAAACACTCCGATCATGAGTGCCGCGCTCTATATGTTCGCGCAAAATGGGAAGACTCGAATCGATCACATTGCCAATCGCACTTCATTGAGTGTTCGTCAGTTCGAACGGCGTTTCTCTAGCGAAATTGGAATGAGTCCTAAGCTTTTCGCCAGAGTCTCTCGATTCCAGATGGTGCTTGATGCAAAGGTCAAGAGCCTCGACTCCTCATGGTTAGATTTGGCCCATAAATTTGGTTATCACGATCAAATGCACATGATTAAGGACTTTCAAGGTTTAAGTGGATTCTCCCCAGGTTCCCTGCTGGAGCAACTTGGCGACATGCGGCCACCGGCTCTCGCCGCCGCCGAAATACGACCAAACGTTCAACTCGATTAAATTTCGCGGTGTCCCTTGCGAGCTGGATTAGTAACGCTAACCTAGAGGATCGTTGGCCGGCTAAATCGAAGCCTTTCTCAACTGTGCCAACAGGCCGATTCGCTCATCGAGGAGCTGTTGTTCGTGTTCCGGGCGGATTACTGAGCGCAGAGACTGATCGGGAGCTCCTGATTGATGCGATTGTCGCCCCGGTCTACTACAGGCTCCTCCTCCGTTTCGCCCCGCTGACTGAGGCATATTGCAATCAACTGATTGATCAAGCACTTCTAGGCGTTCGCCCGAGAAGAGGGCTTCGATGATTGCCTACATGCCATTTACCGCGCCTCCTGATTGGGTGCCGTAACATCATAAGAGAACTGCCGCTTAAGATTCTTCGCAATTATGGGAAGGATTCTGACTCTTGGTTCTGTTCGATATACGAAGGCAGTGTCAACCGTCCAATCGACGCCGATGAGCGGGCTTCTTCTGCTGATGCAGCTTTCGCAAAGTAGTATTGCTCATGGGCAAAGCTCCTGACCTAAACGATGTCACCGCATTTGTCGCCGCAGCCAAGGCTGGAACTCTCAGCGGGGCAGCAAGAGATATGGGTCTCCCGACCTCGACGGTGAGCAGGGCTCTTACACGCCTCGAAGAACACGTTGGGGTGCTCCTGATTCGACGGAATCAGCGAGGGTTAGTGCTCACGGATGTCGGGTTTCTTGCCTTAGACGGCAATTTACCAAGCAATTTTGTCCGGAAAGAATTCTGCAAATAAGTCGTCGTAATAAGGCTTGAGTTGATTGAAGTCCGGCTTGATATGCCCTTTGGAATAAAGATCATATGGATTGAACTTCAGAACCCAGGGCAACATCGCGCGGTCTTGCTCGTTGCAGAGATAGTCGTAGGCGCCGTGCCGATGCCAAGCGTAAAACGAGTGATAGCGCAGCATGTACAGACTCTCCAGCGGCAGGTAATTCTTCATGACCTGATGAATGTAGCCATCGTGTCCGAAGGACATCGTCACTTTATCTAAGCCACAGTTTTCTTCGTAGATGCCCAATTTTGTCTGGTAATGCGAGTTTTGAGAGTCGGGGTTGGCTTGGAAATATTCTGGAAAAACGACTGCGCCAGAATATGCACAGCCTGTTGGAAAGGTATCCCCGACGACCCCCCACTGCGGTTCCCCGTAGAGGCAAAGACATTTGCCGAGATCATGCACAAATCCTGTTGCCACCATCCAGCGCGGATGACCATCTTTCCGAATCGCCTCGGAGGTTTGGAGCAAATGTTCGAGTTGCGTCAAATCGGTGTCGGGGTCGCTGTCATCGACCAAAGTGTTTAGGAATTCGGCTGCTTCCCAAATGCTCTTTTTGCCACGCGTGAGCCTGAAGTATTGATGTTCTTTATCCAACGCGTAAGCGTGAGTTTGGTAAGTGTGGTTTAGGCGGTAGAATTCGGCGACACCGGGATCGGCTTCTGCGTCATATTGGCGAAACTCCGTCTCCGATTTACCTTCCTTATATCGTCCTTCAAGGAACTCCTCCCATTCATCCACATCGGGGGATAATGGGTTCTTGTGAAGCTCGGAGATTTGCGGTGTTGAGCTCATATGGCGCTCCTCTTGGCGATCTGCCAATAAAGTTACCGCTAACTATACTCAAAATAGGGATTGTCTGGCAAGATATTTCTGCAACGAACTGCCTCTGCAGGCGGGAGAGGCATCGATTCCTGGCGGTTTTCGGGCATCGTTGCGATTCATTGTGAACGAATCACCATTCACAGATACGACACATGTACCCCGTAGGCAGACCAGTCCGGTCTCTTGGCCGCCAATCGAGAAAACAAATCTTCGAATCAAACTTATTGAGCCGTACGCGGCCATAGCTTACCAGCGCTTTATATGTCCCTCAGGGACTCTTGACGTCCATCCACACGGAACAGACAGTCGATCTGCTGGAATGTTCTGCACCGGTGGACGGCCTCTACCCGCTGCAGTTTGTTCCAACTGAAAACGCGGAAGGCGACGAAAAGCTATTCGGCAGAGTATGGTCGTATGCCGGGAGGGGTGATCAACCCTTCAACCTTTCGACTGATTCGCGCCAACGTTCCGAGTAGAGTCGAATAACCGTTGCACTAACGAAACAGGCAGGTCTTCCGCCGGACGCTGATTTTGATCCAAACCGCGAGATGGATAAACCCGGATTTAAAGTTATCCATATACCTGATCAATCAGCGCAGCTCTTGTCTCTTGTTTACCGATTGCCTCAAAGAGATCCGAACCTGGTCGAAGGCCCATCCTGGGCATGTCCCGCTATTCCTATTGATCGAAACCAAACATGGTCGCACCCAGTCGATACCCGATAGCGTTGAAGCGGAGCCATTTACAAGTGAAACATTCGATGCGCTTGATAAGGAAATCCGTTCTGTTTTCTCCGATAAAGAAATGATTTTGCCGGACAAGGTGCGTGGCGACTATCAGACCCTCGAAGCGGCCGTACATGCAGGCCAGTGGCCCACCCTGGTGGAGTCGCGCGGCAAGGTGATTTTTCTGATGGATCAAAAAAACGCCGGACCTATAGACACTGCCGGCCACCCTCTACTACAAGGCCGCGTGCTATTCACAAACTCCGATCCGGGCAAGCCCGACGTCGCTTTTGTGGAAGAAAACGAAGGCAGTCCGCAGCTGATCGATCAACTCGTGCGCCAGGGTTACATCGTTCGAGCTCGCGCCGACGAAAGCACAATTGCGGCCCGCACCAACGACACCACCCGTCGTGACGCTCTCTTGCATTCCGGTGCGCAAATGATCAGTACAGATTATCCGTTGTCAGAGCCCTCGAAGTGGACTGGCTACAGCGTCGGATTTGCGGACGGTTTGCCAGCGCGTTGCAACATCATTAATGCACCGGCTACCTGCAAGAGCAGCTTGCTCGAGCCGAACGCGATGAGTGGTGGAGTGCACTCGCCGGAAAATCATCCGGTTTCCCGGAAGTTGAAATAGGCCAGCGTGTTTCCGAAGTGGAAGAACGACAGCAGGAGGGACGCGAGATGAAGCTTCTTGTAGCTCACAATATGCCCCTGTAGGCTATAGAAGCTTCATTATTTGCAACCATCAGACTTTCACGACGCTTTAGTATGCTGTTGCAGGAAGGGGCCACACTTGGCAATACGTCTCAAAGATATCGCACGCGACCTCGGGATTTCGACGGTTACGGTATCTAAGGTGCTACGTGGCAATCAAGACATAAGTGAGAAAACGCGCGCACGCGTGCTTAAGCGAATGCAGGAGTTTCACTATAAGCCCAACATGCTGGCCCGTGGCCTCGCAAGCGGTCGAACGTACACAATGGGCCTCGTAGTGCCTGATCTGGTTCATCCTTTTTTTGCAGAGTTCGCAAAATCGCTCGCCGGTGTTCTCCGCGCTTCGCATATGGCGCTGTTGCTTGCGTCTTCAGAAGAAAACCCAGAGCTTGAACAGCAAGAGATTCGAACGCTTGTCGGGCGCGGCGTAGATGCGCTGCTGATTGCTTCAAGTCAGGCACGTCTCAAAAACTTCTACGAACTTGGTGACGAGAAGACGCCATTTCTCTTATTCGACCGAAACTTTCCTTATCTCTCGGCCCACTTTGTCGGCTCTGACGACTACAAGATCGGCCGCATCGCAACCGAGCACCTGATCTCAATCGGGAAGAAGCGCATCGCTCACATAGGCGGTCGTGAGATAAGCCCTTCGCTCGAGCGCCTCAGAGGATATCGCGACACCCTTCAAAACCAGCGGATGGAGACGCGCGAAGAACTCATCGTAACGTGCAATCGTTTCGAAGAGCTGGGTGATGAGGCTGGATATCAAGCGATGCAGGATCTTCTGAAGCTGCGTAGGCGTCCAGATGCCGTGTTCTGCTACAACGATCTTACTGCGATCGGTGCGATGCAAGCGACACGTGAAGCCGGGCTCAAGACGCCGGAAGATATTGCGTTTGTCGGGTCCGGCAACCTGCGCTATGCCAAACATCTACGGATACCCTTGACTAGTGTCGACCAGCAACCGGATTTGCTCGGTGTTCGTGCAGGAGAACTCGCTCTCGAACTGACAACAAATCCTGATCTGCCTCCGAAGACAATCCTATTGGAACCAAGGTTAGTCGTACGTCAATCCACAGTGCCAAATCCTGAGCAGAAAATTTAGCTCTATGAGAATCCTGTCTGCTTATAAAGACGGTAGCCACATCCAACCAAACTCACCAGAAGCAGTGCCGCAAGGATAATAATCCACGCGAAATTCATTGCGAGGGGAGGCACAACAGCCTTAGCTCCTAGCCAGACGAAGACAGCGATTGCGGTCAGAATGATGGCATAATCCCACCAGCGGCGCCCTTCAGAACGTTGGTTCAGCTCTTCTCCGCTCTGCGCCAGCAGCACTCGGTTGTAGTCCAGACCATAGCGATCACATTCACGTTCCAATGCTTCGTTTCTGGAGGAATGCTCAGCAGTGGAGGCCTTCGCTGTGCTGATGAAGAGCGCGCCGAGAATCATTACTGCCGAACCAGCTAGCACCAATAGTCTATGTCTATTGTCCGCAGTTGCGAGCTCCCCAAATACGAGGGCTCCCCACGCAAGTCCCCAAAGCTGATTAGTGTTCGAGAGTGGGATGCCGCGACCGATACCTAGGTATTTCGCGGCGAATTGTTGAAACATATCACCGATCACCCAGACAAAACCGCCGAGGAATAGCCAGAATAGAAACTGTCCGCCGCGCACCAGTTGAAAAACCGACGAGTGACGCCCACCATCCAGCGTCCACGTGAGTAGACACATGGTGAGTAACTCCCCAACGGTGAACACAGTCACAAATGAAAGCGGGTTCATGCCGCTCAGGTAGGCTTTTCTATACGGAACGTACATCGTTCCCCACATCAGGCTCGCTCCTATGGCCGCGAGCACTCCTCCGAACACATGGTGACCGCTGGGGCTTGTATTGCCATGCAGTGTGCTGAACCCGAGCATAATCGCCGCTACGACGATGCAAATCGATCCAAGCAACACTTTCGCGATTGTCTTGCCGTCAGCTCCATCCAGCTCACGAAATAGCACGCGGCCCCAAAATAGCCCTACGAGTGCATTTGTATTCCACATCGGAAAGGCGATCGCCAGACCTACATCGCGTATCGCAAAAACCGTTAACGTATTGGCAACCGCCCAAAGCGCCCCCGCCAGGATCGCCCACACTAGCAGATGTTTGCACGTCATAAGGTCCCGGAAAACATAGACCGTTCCCTTCAGTAAGGTTGGAAAAGTCCATCGTGCCGTAAATACTCCCGCGACCATACACAATGAAATAGCAAAAGGAGAAAAGCCCGCGTTGACGAGCTTTGTCGGTGCTTCCGCTGCGCCCAACCAAACTCCCGCGGTCACGCCACAAAGGACTCCCAGCGTATGCAAAGAACCGGTGTCCCCGCGTCGGCGAGAAGCTTTTTCGATCTGAGTCGCCATCGTGTTGTCGTCCCTTGATTAGTTCAATGTAACCAGATAAGTAAACCGAGGCCGAACGCCAACACACCCAAGGGGATCCAAAAATGCACATCTGTCAAAACGGCTTTTGTTGTCCGCAATGCTCGCAAGTTCAAATCTCTCCGCGACGTCATTTATAGTTACCGATAACGTTTGTGCTGAGACGTTACCCGTTGTGGACTTGAAATGTCAATTGATTCTCTTGTGCATACGAAGCCATTTCCGAATCTCTGGCACTCTCATAAAACAGGAGCTCGTCATCTCGACCGGTGTTTCCGAAACGGTTTTATCAATTCGCAAGAAATATAGCGTCGCTGGTGAGGAGCCATCCGCATGAAGAAGTTGGAGCATCTGTTCGTTTTTCTAACGCTCCTGTCTTTCTGCACGTCGGCAGCGCACGGCGACGCTTACGACGCCCAGCCAAAGCTTGTCATCATTCTCGTATTTGATCAGTTTCGAGGAGACTATCTTGATCGGTATCGTGCCGAGTTTAAGGAGAAGAATGGCTGGAACCTGTTTCTCAAACAGGGTGCTCACTTCACTGACTGCTACTACGATTACGCCAATCTTGTCACGGCTGCAGGTCACGCAACCATCGGCACTGGAGCCTACACCGACTCCCATCAGATTCCGTTGAACGAGTGGTATGAGCGCTCCTCTGACGGCACGCTGCGACAGGTGAGCTCCGTCGCCGACGATCGTTATGAGCTTGTCGGTGCTCCGGCCGGGACAAAAGATCTCATCGGCGCCTCCGCCCATCGAGAAATGGCCACGACACTTGGAGATGAGCTCGTACTCGCGACACGGGGACGCTCCCGGGTCTATGGTGTATCTATGAAGGACCGGGCTGCGATTCTTACAAGTGGCCACGCCACAAATGGAGCTTTTTGGGTGGACCATGAAACGGGCCGATGGGTCACTTCGACTTACTGGATGAAAGATCTTCCGCAATGGGTCAGAGATTTCAACAACGGCAATCATGCGGCAGACGCTCGCGCAAAGAGCCACGTTCCCCAGGGAAGTTTTTACGAGATGGTAGGCAGGAGCTCTGCGAGCGTCCAATATCAGCTTGACTTCGCGCAGGCCCTCATCGACGCCGAAAAACTCGGCAAAAATCCAGCCGGCGTTACGGACATGATCACAATCTCCATCTCTTCAACTGATATCAATGGACACGCCTTCGGCCCGGACGACTCCTCGCAGGAGGCTCTCATCGTTCAGTCCGATGCCTTGTTGGACACCTTCTTCAGCCATCTCGATCAAACCCTTGGTCTCAAGAATATTATCGTTGCGGTCACAGGGGATCACGGCGTAGCAACGAGCCAGACAGCCGGTGATGCCGATCGCATGCCCGTGCTCGGATTTTCTCCTGAATCGTTCACAAAGCCGCTCGAAACGATGTTGGAGCAGAAATACCCACTCAAAGGCAAGGGCGCCTATATCCTCCAGATGGATAACCCTTACTTATTGCTAAACCGGGAAGCATTTGAGGCGGTTGGTCTTTCTGAGGAAACGGCAGAAGACACAACAGCGGATATGTTGCAAGAGGTTTTCGCGAAATTCAGTGACGCAAAAGAAATGGAAAGTCGCAAAGAGCTTCCGGTTCTAACGCACGTCTATACAAGCAAACAGATGCGTGAAGGACGTTTGCCCGACACGCAATACAGCCGTTTGATTGCGCACAGTTATTCGCCCAACGTGGGCTGGGCACTCCATATCAATTTTGGTCCCTACCAGTTTCCTTGGAAGGGAAGTGGCACGACACACTTCACAGCCAATAGTTATGATCGCCATGTCCCCCTGGGGTTCTTCGGAGAACCGTTTATCCCGGGAACCTATCACACTATGGTGGCGCCGGTTGATATCGCTGCTACATTTGCGTCGCTCCTACGTATCAACCGCCCCAGCGCGGCGGTTGGCCGGCCATTGACGGAAGCCCTCAGAGCGGAGGGGCCGGGCTCTAGCTGGGTCATCGATTCGGGACTGAACTAGGCTCAAAAAAAACTAATCATCTGGGCAAGTCTCCAAATAAAGACAGCGCGATCGTGACGTGATCGATCATCGCACCTCCTCCTTTCACAGCGCTACGGATTCGTGCTGCCCTAGCTTCGCTCCCAACCCTCCTTCGGAACACCCACCAGCACCTCCAACATCCTCTACGGGCCTCGCCAAGTCCAACTTTTAGGAAGGTTCGTCTTCTGATTGAACTCAAAATCTTGATGGAAGCGTTCCTGGGCTCGAAGATGAGCAACCTCCATGCAACATCCGTTGCGTGTTCTTTTTTCAAACTTAAGACCGGCGGCGGAGAAGTGTCTCGCCACCGCCGGCTCCTAGGTCGGTTGAAATTTAGAACAGCGCCTTGAGTGCAAATTGGTATTGCCGAGGAGTGTAGTTTGGATCTGTTGCGGAGATCTGTCCGAAGGCCGAGTTTCCAAACGCATCGCCTGAGTTGCCGTTTGGCATGTAGAAGTTTGGCGTGTTTGAGATGTTGTAGGACTCCGCCCGAAACTGGACTCCCAGACGCTCTGTAACGGGAAAGGTTTTGAAGATGGATAGGTCGACGTGGCGGAAGTTTGGCCCGAACAGCGAGTTTCGCTGAGTCGTGCCAACTGTACCGAGTGGTTGAGGGGCAAATGCCGCCGTGTTGAAGAAGTGCGAATTGGTTTTGTGGCTGAGACGAGCGTCCATGATCTGATCAGGACGATCCTGCCCTCCGCTGTTTTGCGGGGTCGCTCGATTGTTGAAACCGTGTGCAATGCCATCACTCTCTATGGGATTGTCGACACCTGCGCCGGTTTCAATGATGGTGAAAGGCTTGCCACTCTGCCAGACGAGAATCGTATTGGCTTGCCATCCGGAGAGGAAGGCTTTCTTGACGCCGATGAAGTTCTTCCCGTACTGCAGTTCGTAATTCAAGCTGAGAGCGAAGCGATTCTGTATATCGTTCTCCGAATTGGCGTACTCGATCTGGCGGATGCGAGTTGGATCTGCGTCGCTCCAGCCCTGGTTGCTACCTTGTTGAGAGAAACCGGTGATGTCGCTCAGCGACTTACTCCAGGTGTAGTTCGCATCGAATGCCAGCCCTTTGGTAAAACGACGCTGGAAGGACATCTGCAGACCGTTGTAGTTAGATATACCCTCGCTCGCGATATAGCTAACAGTACCGACATTGGGAAGCTGGGCTTGGAGTTGATGTGCTCCTCCCACAGGATTGGACGGACTGCCTACCGGAGCCAAGGGGTTGAATGGTGCGGGTTGGTTGATGTTATTGATCGACTCCGGCAGGTGCTGGCCAACGTTACCGACATAGCCGATTGTGAAGACATTGGAGCCAAACTGTTGCTCTACCTGGACGTTGTACTGCTGGATCATCGCCGTCCTGAATTTTGGAGCTTCGGCTACGAACGCGAGTCCGGTAATGCCTGCTAGGTCGGATACGTTGGGTGGAACAGGAGTGGGCAGACCTTCGTTGATAACGCCGGGTGCACCTATCGTCGCGCAGTCCGGGTTTTGGCCCGCGAGAGCACCAAGACTCGCTTCAATCTGAACCGCGATGGTGGACTGGCAGTTGGGGCTGAAGATTGAGGTGAACGGTGGGTTCTTCAGGTCTGCGTTAGAGGTGTAGTTGCCGGGGAAGTAGCTTATCCCATAGCCGCCGCGCACGACGGTTCCCGGGGTCAACTCTGCTGAGAAACCGAGGCGCGGGGCGACGTTTGAGTAGGTGGTGGAAATGTTCACCTGCGAGTTGACGCCGTTAAGATTGGCTATCTTCAATGCGTTTCCAATGTTTGCAGGGGATAAGGTGACAGCCTCTGGGAAATCGAAGTTCGAAATACGGTTATGTGCTTCGGTGAAAGGAGTGAAGACGTCGTAACGAATGCCTGCGAGCACCGTCAACTTCGGGCTAACCTTCCAACTATCCTGCACGAAGCCACTGGGCTCCCAGCTACGGTAGTCGGGAGGAAAAAGGTTGAAGTTGCGGGTTTCTGATGCGTAGGCTCCGACCAAGGTTGATGCAAGCTGGTTATCCTGTGTATGCAACAAGGATTTCTCAGTACCATGCCAGAAGCGCTTTGGTTTGGCTTGACGTTTGGCGTCTTCACCGCGGCTTTTTTCCTTACCCTCGGATATATCTATGGGGACGCAAAAAGGCGTCAAATGCCTGCTTGGGCCTGGGTGATTGCCGCTTTCCTCATACCCAATTTGATTGGATTCATCCTTTATTTTGTGTTCCGAGGGCCTCTCCTTGGGCCTTGCAGTTCCTGTGGCAAGCCTATTCGAGGGGGAGAAGCATTCTGCTCACACTGCGGATGCTCGCAGGATTCCAGCATCGGACGCATTGCAGCTGACAATCGCACAATCTGAAGTAAAAAAGGTGGTAATAACCTTGCATCGCACAAAACGGAGGACGGTATGAAACGTGAGCGCGCCTTACAGGTCGTGTTGGTGATGGTGGGCTTGTTTTATTGCTTTTGGGGCTATCTCCTGTTCGACGATCTGTGGCACTCTAGGTGGCTTAGCGGGCATAGTGACGTCATGCCGATGTTCCTGAGCCTTAACACGGCGCTTGGGGTCTGTCTGTTGGTGGCCGTTAATCAGCCGGCCAAGCATCGCTTGATGATCGCCTATGGGGCGTGGTCAAGCCTTGCCCATGGGTTCACGATGACAATCATGTCGGCGCAGGCCGTGGCGCACGGGATGCACAGGAAGGATAGCCCCCAGGACATTGTGATCTTTGGCGTGATTGGAGTCACGCTGCTTGCACTCTTCCCGGCAGAACAAGCATCACCGGCCGTTCTTCCGGAGCGGATCGTCCGCCAAGCCGAAGCTGGAACCACCTCTTCTTAGGGCCGCTGGCGCGCTTGCAACAGGATTCGCCCAAAGGAGGTCAATATGAAAAGAGAACGCCTAAACACAAATCGCCCTGGTGATCGTGGGGCTGTTCAATCTGTCCATAATTTATTTTCTATATATGGATCTGTGGCATTCCGCGTGGCTTTTGCAGAAGATGAACGAGGGCGAACCGATGTTTCTGAGCTTTTTATTCCTGTCGGGGTCTTTCTACTCATGGCCGCAAGGAGACCATCGGAATATCGCTCGATGATTGCTCTAGCAGCTTGGTGGGACATCTCCCATGGCGGGGTGATGGCTATTCAAACCGTGAAAGCGTGGATTCACAGCGTCCACCGGAACTTTACTGATGTGATCGTATTCCTTGTGATCGGAGTCGTCCTGTTAACGCTTCTGCCAGCAAAACGAGAGGCAGTCGCGCCAGGAGTTGCGTGAACGAGCGCAGAAAACCCAACTCGTCTTGCTATTCCGCTGGGCGACAAAAACTGTCCGCCATCCCACCGCATCCGGGACGAAATCAGTACGCAAAGCCGGATAGTGCGCAGTGATCTAGGCAGCTCGAATTTCAACTGACGCTAACAGGCCGAGTCACTCATTGTGCGTTTTGGCGATCTCGCAACAAATGATGATGTAATGAGTGCGGAAAGACTTCAGGTGGGCTTGGTGCAATCAGAACGTGACAAGATGAGGAAAAATCTGACGATTACCAGGCTCACATCGGCTTTGCTGCTCATCCTGGGAATGACATCTGCGACGGCGCAGCAGCAATCAACCATATCCGACGATGCAGCCGCCTCCCGTATTGCATGGTGGCGCGACGCCAAGTTCGGTCTCTTTATGCATTGGGGTGTGTATTCCATTCCCGGGCGCGGCGAATGGGTGCAATGGGACGAGCAGATTCCAGTCAACGAATACGCCAAGCTTGCCGCCCAATTTCATCCTGACAAATTCGATCCTGACGCATGGGCTGCAACTGCAAAATCGGCTGGCATGAAGTACACAGTCCTCACCGCGCGCCACCACGACGGCTTCGCACTCTTCGACGACCCCGACAGCACCTTCACCTCCATGAAATCGGCCGCTCACCACGACTTCGTCGCCGACTACGTGAAAGCCATTCGCGCCGCGGGCCTTCACGTTGGCCTCTACTACTCCCCCCTTGACTGGCGCTATCCCGGCTTCTTCTTCCCTGGCATCTATCAGGCCAACGCCAACGAGATGCGCGAGCAATACCACCGCCAACTGAATGAACTCGCCTCTCACTACGGCAAGATCGATATCCTCTGGTTCGATGGCGGCGGCGTCGACTGGCTCGGGTTCAACGGCATCGCCTTCAAAGGCGGATGGAAGGCGCGGCCAAAGGATCAGCACTACTCCGGTTCGTTCACCTGGCAGGATGATCAGGCCGTGGACAACCTCAGAAAGCTCCAGCCATCCCTCATCATGAATGACCGTACGGACGCCCCCGCCGACTTTCTATCGCGC
The DNA here is from genome assembly GCF_014201315.1 of Edaphobacter lichenicola. Classification (NCBI taxonomy): domain Bacteria; kingdom Pseudomonadati; phylum Acidobacteriota; class Terriglobia; order Terriglobales; family Acidobacteriaceae; genus Tunturiibacter; species Tunturiibacter empetritectus. Next base: position 16,574 of record NZ_JACHDY010000008.1, on the reverse strand, counting down.
GAGGGCGACCAGGCCATGGGCAACTTCGACAACCAGCATCCTTGGGAACTCTGCACCACACTCACAACCGGAGCATGGGGCTATCAGCCGAGCGCCAGCATCAAATCACGAGACGAGGTCATTCGCCTCCTGGTCGGCGCCGTCGGACGCGATGGAAATCTGCTTCTCAACGTCGGCCCACCCCCGGATGGACAGATTGTGCCGGAACAAGCCGCGCGTCTCCGAGAAATTGGCGACTGGCTCAACCGATACGGACAAAGCATGTACGCGACCCGCGGCGGTCCATATCTGCCGGGCGACTTCGGCGTCTCAACCTATCACGACAAAACGATCTATCTTCACATCCTCCATCCCGCTGGCGCTACACTCTCGCTTCCCGCTCTTCCGACCAAAATACTGAGTTGCTCGAGCCTCACAGGAGGAACCGCCGATTGCAAACAAGCCAATGATTCTGTGGAGATCACACTGAACGGAAATACGGATGCCGTCGATACAATCGTCGCGCTGACACTTGCATCGCCAGCGGCACAGATCAAGCCGATCACAACTCCAGTTACCGGCAAGAATTAAAAGCGACACACTCAGTTGGTGATAACAGGCCAATGCCGCCACCTCGATCAATGGCTATGCAGTGACGTCCTACAGTTCGCAGGGACTTACTGCAGACCGCGTCTTGGTGAACCTCGACACCCAAGTTCACGCGTCGTTTATCGACAGCCGATTTGCCTATGTCTCTGTTTCGCGCGCCGCACAGGATGCTCAGATCTATACAGATGCGGCATGTATGCTTTCCGCAAGCATCGGACAAACGATAACCAAGACTTCAGCCGTTACGTTGGAGACGGCCCTTGGAATCCAATGCGCGTTCCTTGACAGCGTATCCTCGGATCATTTTTTTATATGCGAGACAGCCCAATCACAAAAATTATCGATGAAGACACTAGACTTTGAGAGCAAGATAAGGGTCCGCAAGGTCATTGATTGAGTACTCCATCATCGCTCCGCTCGACTCCTGCAAATTCAAAAAAAATCTTCAATGCAGACTATCTGTCTTTATTAAGACCTTTACCTTCTTAGCAAAAGACACAACCGTCTACCAGGTTGCTCTTTTCTCGCTAGAAGAAGAATTCGCGCTTAAATGCTTCATGGCGCTGGCGGGCTACGTTGATAAGTTTAGAGAATTCTGCTTCGGCACGGAGGGTATCGAGGAGCGGGTCGGCCGCAAAATAGGGATAAGGAAAAAAACCACCTTGAATGCTGCTTTGCAAGACGCGAAGCGCTGAGGCTTTGTCTCCGATCGTCGCATACGCTTGAGCGATCTTGTATATGGCTTCGGGATCAACCACACCGTGCTCGACGACCTTGGCTTCCAGTGAATGCAGGATTGCGGAGGCCTTATCGTTCTCTTGTTGAATTCCAAAGCTGAAGGCCTTTCCAATCTCAGCCTGGAGAAGAGACGGATCGAGTTCAAACGCATGATCGAAGTTCGTCTCTGCCTGCTGCAAGTTTTTTTTGTAGTACTCACCGAAGCCCCGATAGAAGGCAATGAAGGGCCCATCATCTGTCTTAGGAAGGCTTTGGAGAAATCTGTCGTATTGACCCAGATAGAGATAGGCATTAAGGGCCGAGGTATTAATTTTTACGCCGGGATCGAGTTGGCGAGCCAATTCACACTCGCGGGCAGATTCCGGCAACATTCCGGCAAACCTATAGGCATAGCCCAGTTCCCAGTGAATCTCTGCCTGATTGGGATTTGTCTTGAGAGCTTGCCGCAATAGAGGCACAGCTTTTTCTACCCTTCCCGTGTCGGTGAACATGTTTGCCATGTAGATTCGGGTAATCATCTCATCCGGCTCGAGCGAGAGAGCCTTTTCAAAGGCCGCCTGAGCCATGCGGTAGTGCTCCACTCCGCCGAACTGGAACGAGGCATTCGCAGTGTAGGCTTTGCCAAGATTGGCCCAGGAGAGGGCGAAATGTGGTGCGAGCTCGGTCGACTTCTTCAACATTTTGACAGCCATTGGGGCGTCTCCTTTGGAGTAAAGGTCTACCCCGCGCAAATAGTATTCGTAGGCGAGCGGACTGACAGGCTCGTCGGTCTTTAGTCGCCCCGCCTCGGAGGCGGAGAGCGTCAATTCCAAACCCCGAATAATCTGTTGCGCCACTTGGTCTTGAACCGTGAGAAGTTTGTCGTATTTAAGATCGAATGCGCCTTTCCAAAGAAGATTCTCCGTCTTGACGTCGATCAACTGGCAGGCGATTCGCAAGTTGTCACCTTCACGCAGAAAGGTTCCAGTGAGGAGCGTATCGACCTTCAGGCTCGCGGCAACTGCCGGAATATCGATAGGCTGGGTTCTGTATTTCTGGACTGAATATGAAGGCCGGACAGTCAGTTCACTGACGTAACCAAGTTTTGTAATGACCGCGTCGGCAAGTGAAAATCCGAGGAATTCGGTATTCGGGTCCTGTTGTAGGTTCTGGAACGGAAGAACCGCTAGGCGGCGGGGCAACTGCCTGTGAACGGATCTGTTTCGATAAGCCATATAGCCCAAACCGCTTAGCACAACTGCTATCAGGCTGAGGACGACGATGACCGGGCGAAGCCAGCCTCTCTTTTTGTTAGAGGTCTCATTAGCGGTAGAGGCCCGACGCCGGTCCCTGATCAAAGAGTCTGCGCCAGGAACCAAAATATCTTGAGCGGTTTCCTCGACCGAAATGACCGAAGGAGCGGCAACGGTGTGGTTATCCACCTCCACATGCGAGACGGGCACGGCAAAGCGATATCCCTTCCTGGGCACCGTCTCTATGTACCTATGACCATCAGGGCTCTCGCCTAGCTGTCTGCGAAGTGCAGATATGTTGACGGTAAGGTTGGCCTCTTCGACAAAGCTGTCGGGCCAGACTTTGCGCATGAGTTCTTCCTTGGTGGTCAGCCGGCTACCGTTCTGGACCAGGACCAACAGAATTTCGAAAGCCTTAGGTGTGAGCGAAATCGGATTCCCGTCACTCTCCAGCAAGTGATTTTCGGGGTCAAAACGAAATCCGGAGAACTCATACAAATGACTGACCTCCAAAGATTTAGCGGGATTTGGAAATCCTTTGGAAATTCCTTGCAAAACTCTTGATCAGCCTTAGGGACACCCCAGCCCCATTTCGCTACTGTGGCCGACATTGCTGGTCGCTATGAATGCCCTGCGGCGAAAGGCTTGAAGAGATCGAACTTGGCTCTTCCCCGTTTCCCGTTGCTCCGCCTTCGGCGACCAGCGTTTCAGCAACCTCCCTCTCAAGAGGGCGAACAGGTCGGGGGTTTCATGATTCGGCCTAATTTTACCAACGAATGGAGAATGCGATGAACAACATGGTAACGCAGTACTGGAAACGCCTGGAGATCGGCACAATCATCTTCGCTTTAGCATCAACGATAGCGGGGGGAAGCCTTTCGGCGAAGGCCTCAGCCCAAGACAAGAAAGATGAGATCACTTTTGATCTGGTGGCAAATCCGCAATTTGTCGACTGCCTCCGTAAATCCTCGTATGAAGAGCCCAGAGCACGGGCGACTGTCACTCGAGGCAAACTCAACGACACTCTAATTCTGGATTTGGATGGATTCAAACCCGGTCTCGCCTTCGATCTGTTTACCGTACAACGCAGTCCGTTCCTGTCAGACAAAACGCCCGATCCGAACTTCAAAACTGTTTTTAAGGGTAGCTTCGGTCTTGCGTGGTATCAGTCGGACATTGAGATCAGCAAGCACACCGACGACGGCCATGTTCGGATCAAGACGATCCTGCTGGACCAGATCTTCGGTTTCGATCCGGATACGGCCCTTCCACCGACCAACACCTTCCACCTGGGTTTCTGGTTCAACAATCCAAAGGACGCTGCGACGTGCGGCTTCCCCGCGGACGATCCGACCAAGTTCACTCCGTTCAACGGAGAGCACAACGCAGGGCCACTCGCGATGATCAGTGTGCCGGATGAAAAGACTCAATTGGGACCGCTCTGCACCGATCCAGATCCTTCCCATCCGGGCAGCTGCAATCCCTAAAAAACCCTCGCTTGCGGTTGGGAGCGGGTTAATCAGCAGTAGCCCGCTCTCCGTTTTCAGGAGGTCGATTCCACAGCGTAAAGGAGCAAAAGACAAATGAACATGTTCACCGATCGGGAACGATCCATACGCAGGATTACTAAGGGTGTATCAGACATCCTCCTGACCTTTTCGCATAACCGAAGCCAGCACGGCGATTCCCAACGATTGGTCTGGAGACGGCCGATATCTGATCTTCATCGACTTTCCAATCGGGCTAGCCCAACTCGACGTATATGCGATTTTCAACAACATTCCAGAAAGCTTTACCGGATGCCGGCGCTGAGGTCAAGTTCTCTTATGATGGCAAATGGGTGGCATTTACCGGATCGGGTGGGTGGCCCCATGGACAACTACCAGAACGCTGAGATTTTCGCGTCGAAATTTCCCACTTCGGGTGGTCGCATCCAGATCTCGAACCATGGACAGCTATCGCTTTATCCAGTTCGTGGCAGGTGCCCTGTAAGCCGAGATTACAAAAGAACATTGCGCACAAGGTCGGCCTACGCATCAAGCGCCGAAATATCCGTGAGTTCGATCCGCCATTGGGTAACTGCATATTTCCGAACGTTCGTGCTGTTCTTCGGTAGTATTCAGGGGTGACGCCGATCCGCATTGAGCTATTAGGTAAGCTGCGCTTTACCTTTGGGCAGAATCCGGTCACTTCGGTCAACACGAACCGCATGCGATCGCTGCTTGCTTATCTTGTGCTCAATCGCGAAGCGGCACAATCACGCGAACATCTTGCGTATCTTCTTTGGCCTGAGTCGGTAGACACGCAGGCCCGTACCAACCTGCGGCAATTGCTGCACAATCTTCGCCGCGCCTTACCTGTCGAGTGCTCTTTGTTGGTAAGTGACAATCACTCGGTTCGTTGGCTTCCTGACGACTCTTGCGCGATTGATGTAGCCGAGTTCGAGTCAGCGAAGCGGGCGGCTGAGCATGGACCTGAAAGCGACGTAAGTGCTTCTCGTCAAGCGCTCGAAGATGCAGTGCGCCTCTATCAGGACGACCTGTTGCCCGATCTCTATGACGAATGGATCCGGCCGAGGCGCGATCTGCTCCGCCAGCAGTTCGCGGATGTTCTGAGCCGTCTCGTCGGTCTGCTCGAAATGATCGGCGACTATAGGGAAGGCATTCGCCACGCTACTCGGCTCGTGGCCCTTGATTCGCTTCGGGAGTCGTACTACCAGACACTCATGCGGCTCCATGTGCGCAATCACGACCGGTCGAGTGCTCTGCGGGTCTATCACCAGTGCAAACGTAACCTGCAGCGCGAGCTGGGTGTCAGCCCTGCCAAGGCGACGCAGGAGATTTTCACACAGGCGCTTAAATCTGACGATCTTCCAAACGGCCCTGCAGCATTTCCGCCGTTCGCTTCAACAAAACCGCAACCGATGGTAGGCCGGAAGTCAGAGTGGGAGCGCCTGATCGGATGTTGGCACCGCGTAGTAGCGGGCGAATCTCATCTTGCTTTGATTGTGGGAGAGCCCGGCGTTGGCAAAACTCGTCTGGCTGAGGAGCTCTTTGACTCTTGTTCCCGTCAACTCGGCCGAACCGCGGCGCTCGCCCGCTGCTATACCGCGCACGCACAATTGGCGTACGGACCGGTGGTCGAGTGGCTTCGAACGGAACCTCTGAGGCTCGTGCGCGGCCAGTTGCCCAAATCCCAGCTCGCTGAACTGGTCCGACTTCTCCCCGAAATTCTTGCCGAGAACGCCGATTTATCGCCGCCTCAACCGCTCACGGAAAGTTGGCAGCGGATGCACCTGCACGAGGCATTGAACGCGGCATTCCGGCTGGCTCCAAAGCCGCTGCTACTGCTGGTCGATGACCTTCAATGGTGCGATCACGACACCTTCGACTGGCTCCGTTCTCTGTTCCGTTCTGCGCCAGCCGATCGGTTTCTGGTGATCGGTACCGTCCGCACGGGAGATACAGATCGGAACCACCCTCTAGCAGGACTGATGCGAGAGTTGGACCAACACGGGCGATCGTCCGAGATCGCTATCGATCCGCTTAGCGTGGAGGAGACTGCAGCACTTGCCGCTCAGACTGCGAAGCGCGAGATAGATCCCGTTTTCCTGAGCAGCCTGTATCAGGCTACGAAAGGTAACCCGCTTTTCGTTGTGGAGAGTGTGCGTGCATCACTCGATGACCACGCGTCAGAGAGCACGGTGCCCCCACGTCTGCAGGCGGTGATCACGGCACGCTTCGCGCAGCTTTCGGCGCCTGCCTTCGAACTGGCCGGGCTTGCAGCAACCGTTGGCCGATCTTTCACGCTTGATCTACTCGCCAAGGCAAGCGATTGGGACGAAGACAGCATGTCGCGTGCGTTAGAAGAACTATGGCAACGTCGTATCATCGATGGCCAGGGTGTGGACGCATATGACTTCACTCATGGCCTGCTGAGAGAGGTTGCGTATGTCGAATTGAATCCTATTCGGAGAAGGATGCTGCATCGCCGCGTGGTTCGCGCCCTTAAGGAACTTTATCCGCCGGAGTTCGAGGCGTTGAGCGGATGGTTGGCAGGCCATTACGATGCGGCTGGGATGGCTGAAGAGGCAATTAATTCCTACAAGTCTGCAGCTTTCGTAGCGAAACAGCGATTTTCCGATGCCGAAGCTGCAGGCTTGATCAGGCGCGCGCTGACCCTCTGCAGAGATCTTCCGGAATCCATAAAGCGTGACAGGGAAGAGCTCGGACTGCTCGTGGTGCTTGGTCCGCCTCTCGTCAGGACTGCTGGTTACAGCATGCCAGAAGTCGGCGAGACTTACGAGCGTGGGCTCATCCTATCGAAACGGTTGGGCGATCAAAATCATCTCTTTCCCCTTGTAAGTGGCTCCTGGCTATTCCACATCGTACGAGGTGATCTGGAGGAGTCGAGGCGACTCGCGCAGGACTCAGTGGATGATGCACGACGCGAAGGGGCAGCTGCACAGGAGATGGCCGGCCATTTTCTTCTTGGCACCAGCCTGTTTCATCTTGGACGGCTCCATGCGTCGTGGGAGGAGATCAAGATGGCTGATCCGTCGTCAGAAGGGCCTCCACATCCCGCGCTCTCTCTATTCGCAGGTCCGGACGTGGGCGTACTCCAGCGTGCGTATTTCTCGCATCTGCTTTGCTTGTTCGGTCTTGCGGGGGAGGCAATTTCGAAGAGCGACGGATCGATCGCGCGCGCACGTGGATTCTCTCACCCATTCACGCTGGGGATCGCCCTCGACTATGCTGCGATGTTGAACGTTTACCAGGGAGAATACGACCTCGCACTAGCCCGCGCCAACGAGGCTTCTGAGATTTGTCGGAAATATGGATTCGTCTATTATCTGGCGGTGGCTGAGATTATTGCGGGCTGGGGGATTGGCCTGCAAGGAGATGTGTCAGCCGGATTGAGTAGGATCCGACCGGCCCTCGACACGTTGAAATCGGTTCGAGCGGAACTTCGCCTGCCTTTCTACTATGGCCTTTTGGCGGAGGTTTGCGAACGCGCTGGTCAGGTAAGGGATGCCCTTGCCAATATCGCCACTGCATTTGCCTTTCTCGGCAAGAACGCGGAGGCATGGGCAGCGCCTGAACTCTACCGGATTCATGGAGATATCCTCTGCAGAAGCGGAAGTTACTCCCAGGCGCAAGCAAGCTATCGTCAGGCAGTCGAACTTGCTCGGCGGACAGGCGCATCGTTGTTTGAGATCAGGGCAGCCACCCGGCTCCGTGATCTACCCCCGTTGAAAACCACCGAAATCGCCGCCGAACGCTAATTGGGCCCGCCTTAGAACGTTTTCGGAACGCCTCGCAGCGCAAAGTAGTCTTTGTATCCGTGATTATTTCCCCGGATCTGGAGAGACCCATGAATCAGGAAGCCATCGCCCAACTTAAGAGCCAGCTCCGCGGGGAATTGATCGAGCCCTCGGATGAACGCTATGAAGAGGCCCGCAAAGTATACAACGCCATGATCAGCCGCAAACCGCGACTGATCGCCTACTGCACCGACGTCGCCGATGTGATGGCCGCGATTCGATTTGCGAGCCAACACGATCTGCTTGTCTCGGTTCGTGGTGGCGGCCATAACGCCGGAGGCCTGGGAGTTTGCGACGATGGCATCGTAGTCGATCTATCGCAGATCAAGTACGTTCATGTTGATCCTGCTGCACGAACCGTGCGCGTTGGTGGAGGTTGCACTTGGGCCGACGTAGATCACGGCACGCACGCCTTCGGACTTGCTGTGCCATCCGGAATCATCTCGACCACCGGTGTAGGTGGTCTGACGCTGGGCGGCGGCATGGGCCATCTGACAAGGCAATACGGCCTGACAATCGATAACCTTCTGGCTGCTGATGTAGTGCTGGCAGACGGAACATTTGTCACGGCCGACGCCGATCAAAACAGCGACCTGTTTTGGGCAATACGTGGAGGCGGCGGGAACTTCGGCGTCGTTACGTCATTTCTTTTCCAGGCGCATCCAGTTTCAACAGTGTGCGCAGGCCCGATGTTGTGGGAACTGGATCATGCAGCCGACATTATGAAGTGGTACCGCGAGTTCATCGTGCAGGCGCCGGAGGAGATCAATGGATTCTTTGCATTTATCACTGTACCCCCCGCGCCGCCGTTTCCCGAAGCTCTGCACTTCAAGAAGATGTGTGCCATCGTATGGTGCTACAACGGAGGACTCGAACAAGCCAATGAGATCCTGGAGCCGCTACGTAGTTTCCGCTCGCCGTCTTTCGAATTCTTCGCACCAATGCCATTCCCGATGCTGCAGGGCATGTTCGACGGACTCTACACTCCGGGCCTTCAGTGGTATTGGAAGGCGGACTTCGTCAATGAGTTGAGCGACGAAGCGATCGCACTTCACGTAAAACACGGGTCGGACCTTCCGACATTGCACTCCACGATGCATCTCTACCCGATCAACGGTGCCGCACATAAGCCGGGACGAAATGACACTCCATGGAGTCATCGCAACGCTGTCTGGAGCGAAGTCATTGTCGGCGTTGATCCGGATCCGGCCAATAAGGACCGCATCACGTCCTGGGCCAAAGCATATTGGGAGGCTTTGCATCCCTACGGAACCGGCGGCGCATATGTCAACTTTATGATGGACGGCGAAGGAGAAGACCGGATTCGCGCAACGTATCAGGACAACTTCGACAAGCTGGTCAAGCTCAAGGAAAGGTATGACCCGACCAACTTCTTTCGAGTAAATCAGAATATTCCAGCACACGCGAACTCGATGGCTTCCGCCGATCAGACACTCAGCCATATTGGTTGAACGTCTTCCAGCAACGAACCCTTGCTGTCTATTAGCTGTACTGGTCGATCATCTGCTGACGAGACAGATATAAGTCGTGCGAGATCAGAAAGGAACGAATGAATTATGGAGTACCGCGAAACGAGTTTCATTTCACATTCTCACCTGCTCAGAATGGCCAGGCTTTCGCAACGAACCGTCGATTACGCGATCAAAGCATATGAGCTAAAAAGTATCGAAGCCTGCCGCCTCGTTCACCAAGCCCAGCACGACTTGTGCGAGTTGCAACTTCGATTCGGCGATCAAGGTAGCACTCTAAACGTCGCAAACGACTTCTTTGATGAGAACGCGCCACCAGCTTGTTTCGCATTGCGCTTGTACGGCGCATTACTTGTCACGGTTACAGCGGCCACGGAGATTGCGCAAAATACTTTGCTCATTTTGGAGAGCGATCGCGAGAGCGAATCTTCCATTTCGTCATACAAAGAGGTGGAAAATTTCATCAATGGTCTTGTGCGCCTGTACACCGTAGCCCTATTCAATCGGGAGATTCAGCACTCGAGAGCAATCCTGAATGCCCTGAGTGGTCATCTATGGCTTGCATCGACACTCGACCTTGATCAGATAGTAATCGCACGGCGTGCGGGATCCGTTGCTCAGTTCGAATTGTCGATTGTCCGCTGCCTGGGTCAAATCGCCGAGCAAGCTTGCGAGATAGCCGACGTGATTACGATGTGGCTTGGAGGACAGGACTGTCCGGAGATTGCACGCTGGGCTGCCTGAATATTTAAACTTCGTCCCGCCATCACGAGTGTTGGTCTGGGCGATTCCGGAAAATTCGCGATTCGCTTGAGTCCCGAAAGAAGATTGCGCAATGTCCCTAAAAACCAGCACAACGCCAACGATCTCCTTGTTCTTTCCACGTATGGGCGCTCCACTGTCGTCAATGGGTAACTCCGACCCATCGCGTCGGACCGGGAGGGTGTGGTTCGCGAGCCCGACTACACCGCCGACTCGAAGAACCTTCGCAACGGGGCTCTCTACGGGCTCCCTCGTGCCTTCGTTAATAATCCGAAACACACTTTCGAGTGGCTGCCCTTTCGCCTGCTCGCTCTTCCAACCCGTCGCCTCCACGGCGGCAGTATTCATCAACGTTACTTTCCCAGAGGAGTCGCAGACAATGACGGCGTCCCCAATGCTCTCCAGAGTCGTCTCTAAATAGTCGCGCCGGAGTTCAGTCTCGTACAACTGCTGTCGAAAAGCCGACGTGATCTCGCGAAAGAGAGCATTTCCGTACCAAAGAAGCAGGACCGCGTAAACGCACCGCCCCCAATACCGATTGCGGACAGTCTGCCCAGAATACGCGTCAGTCTTACACGATTTGCTTAGCGGATATTGGTCTGCTCGGAGGTGAGTTCGGCAAGTTCGACACGTAGGATATCCATTGCTTGCTTTTGCTGGTTCAGCAGATTGACATTGGGTTCGTTTGAAAGTGTGTCTTTCAGCAGAATTTGGTTAATGTCGTTGAAGCTTTTGTAACTTGGCCGTCGCCGTCCGGTAAACAGACGGATGAAAGACGGCGTCCCGCGCGGAAAATGCCAGTCGTATGGGTTGACCGATGCGGCGCGAACCTGAATCAGGACCTCTCCTGGGGCCAGAACAGGTCTGTCTAATTCCTTGTATTCAAGAACGTCGGGTGGACCGTAACGGCGATAGATGATTGCCTGCATTGGCTAGCTTTCGAGACACCAAGTATACGGAACCTAGGGCGTATCCACATATAGCTTGAGCCTGAGCCATGCGCATGCGAGAGCGGTGAAGGAGCGGAAAGCCTGTATGGTTTTGCAGTACCTTGTGGCGAAGCGCCGGAAGTGTTTGAGCTTGTTGAAGCATCGTTCGATGCGGTTGCGGTGCTTGTAGAGTTGGCGGTCATAGGCTCGCTGTAGCTTGCGATTACATTTGGGCGGGATCACGGCCTTCGCACCGAAGCTCTCCGACTGTGCCACCAAAACATCTGCATCGTAGCCATGGTCGGCGATGACAGCTTCCGCAGTTTGCCCTTCGAGCAACTCTGCAGCCGGTGCATACTCTCCGGCCTGTCCTGCAGTGATGCGGAACCGCAGAGGCAGCCCGTCTTCGTCGGCCAGCAGATGGATTTTGGTGCTCAGACCTCCTCGGGAACGCCCCAGAGCCTTGTCTTCTTCGCCCCCTTTTTGCGGCCCGTGGCCGCTTGCTGGTGCGCTCGCACGATCGTCGAGTCGATCATCAGGTACTGGTTTTTCTTGTCCCGCACCAGATCGTCGAAAATGCGTTCCCATACCTTGCTTCGCGCCCAGCGCATAAAACGAGTGTGGACACTCTTGTACTTGCCATAGCGCTCTCTGGAAGATCACTCCATCGCGCCCCAGAACGCAACACCCACAACACGCCGTTGACGAAGTGGCGGTTGTCCAGCGCCGTCCGCCCCACATGCTCTACTCGACCCGGAAGCAGGTCCTTGATCCGCTCCCACTGCGCTTCACTCAACTCGTATCGACTCGCCACACTCCAACTGAAACAAATCAGTACAAATCTGAAAAGTCTATATGTGGATACGGCCTAGCTACCGTTCGCGATTCAGTCTCGATGAGTGACTTGGCGATTTGGCACTCGTCGAGAATGCTGCAGCTTCGCGATAGCGGAAAATCCGGCAGCCCGCTAAAGATTAGCGCACTTGGCGTTGTTCCGCCCGTCCGGATCCTGACGCAAGCTTTGCATCAAACGGAGTTTGTCCAGCAACTCGGCGGATATCTGCACTTGAAACGAGGCGATGTTATCCTCCAACGGGGCGCTGTTGAAACCGCGTGCCGCTGCCTTATATCGTGCAACGCACTGCTTGCCCGGGAACGCGTCGGAGCCGTGAGCCATGCTCCAGAACTCTGCCAGGCCGAACCACACAAAGCAAGCCTGCAAGTAGTTACGCAATGGCAACCGCACACCCGTCCAGGGAGACACAACCACAGCGTCGTTAGCTCGCAAGTCGTCGCTGGCGACCCACGGCTCGCAAGTTTCATGCATGTAAAGCAGTGAGTGAATGGACTCGTGCACGAGAGCTTCCGCCAGAATGCCAGCATCCACTGCCGGCAAATGCGCGTTGCAGAAAATGGAGCGGCCGACGTATTCACCTGTAGATCCCGAAGAGAATCTCCCATCGGCATCCACGATGAGGTTGGCTACCCTGGTGAATTTGCGAACAAATGCAGCCAGCCGTATATCGACGGCTTCCAGTCCATCCATGGCAGCCTGGAAACAACTCAGCGCCTTCGCCTTCAGCGAGAGATCGGTATAGCACGACAACTGCAGCGACTGGTCTAATGCGTTGGACGACTTGAAACAAGTCGCCGCCGGACTGGCCGCATCAATCACGAGGCCAGAAATCGGCGTTTGCGCAATAATAATTCCCTCTTCGCTCAAGAAGAAGTCGCCTAGCGCTGACCAAGAGGTGAAGCTCCGGATCGCGACATCCTCCCTGGCGCATCCGCTACGAATCTGCTCGATTGTGAGGACGTCGTCTAGATAATGCCAGATGTCGCGGTCGTCGCAGGCACCTGGGTGGTTCCAAAGTACTCGGGTCGAGGTCTCAGGTGCCAGCAACACGCCACGCAAGCTCGCGGCATCGGTTCCAGTAAGCAGCTTCTGGATCTCTTCGCCCCGGCTCTGATCCTGGGCATACAGCTCGCGTAACTTCGCACCGAGCGCCTGAGCGAGAACCGAGGTGTAGTTTTCCTCGGCGGTGTCCAACGACGTCTGCTCGGAAAACTGCCATCGGAGGGTCTCAACAACGCTGTCCAACATCGAGTAATTGTCTCCCTAACTGTGGAGGAGCTAGTCGGCCACCGCAGTAAGACCGGCTTTCTGCAAGTCCGTAGCCATCCGCTGCCGAATGTGGCAGAGGACTGCGTACAGATCACGGCAGTGCACGCTAGGGTTGGAAAAACCAGCAGCGTGACTATAACGATGTGGAAGGTATCCGCCGCCGCAGACTTGGCGGTACTCACACGCCCTGCAAACAGCAGGCAGCAGATCCTGGTTCTGAATACCAATCTGGTACAAGGGCACGTCCCAGATGGCCTCGACGTCATGCGTCCTCACATCGAGCCCAGTTCGTGTGATGCCGTTACCGCAAGTGCGCAGCGTATCAAGCGGCTCCCACGTTCCATCCGACTCCACCATGATGTCTGTAACTGGATCGGGACCCAGGCCATCGAATCCCCAGCCGCGACCAAGTAGGAGGCTCATGGCCGTTTCAAACCAGCGAATGTGGGGCGGCGAAGGCAATCCGTACCAGTAGTCGAACAGTTCGCAGTAGTATTTCGCGAGCGAACCAGCGGGCCAGGGTGGCCGATTATCGTGGTGATAGTCCGGCCAGAGGAAATCAATCCTGGGAACGCCAAGGTCCACGAAATGCTTCAGGACTTCAGTCCCGCGAATGGCCGGATCAGCTACGGTCAGGATACCCCAAGTAGCGGGATACGAGCTGGCCAGCAACTCGATTGCACGTCGCACCTGCGTATACGATCCGCGCCCGGCGTGATCAATGCGCACCAAGTCGTGAATCTCAGGTGGCCCGTCGGCACTGATGCCAAGCAGAACGTCGTAACCGGCCAGCAGCTCCATCCATCGCTCATCGAGCAGCACACCATTGGTTTGCAGTGCGATGAGGAACGGAACACAGGCGGATTCAGCTGTGCGCTTGGCGAGTTCCAGAAACCAACCCATCCACTCCCGCCCTGCGAGCAATGGTTCGCCCCCGTGAATTCCGAGCACGACACGGCTAAGTTCATGCCGGCGTGCATACGCACCGATGCGCGTCAGGGACGCCTCTGCGATTTCCCGCGACATCAAGCGCGGGCGGGATGTGTAGGTTGTATCGCCCTTGTTATACATGTAGCAGTAACTGCAGTTCAGATTGCAGCGCCCTGCCACCTTCATCACAAAGGTAGTGCCGAAATAGTATTCGCCGAGTTCCGGGATGGATTTGAATTCGATGTTCTGCAAGGGAACTCCGTTATTCGATTACGCTCCATCCCTACGCCCGAAATCGGCGAACGGACGCTCCTCACCGACCTTCCCAAACGACTTGCTTGGTCGAGCAAGACCTAGATAGCGGCCGGATCCCGTGAATCAATCGCGAGCATGCGACTCGATGAAAGGGCAGACCGCTTCAAGCGTGCTGGGAGAAGGTCAGGCGGCCGAACTTCGTGGAATCCATTTTTGGTCTTTTGTGCTCCGATTTCGCAGACGCAAGAATCTCCTGAAGAATCGGGTTCAAGTCTTTGACACCAGCCTCGAGCCCCTGACCTTTTGTGTCGGTCGAGACTACGATGCGGGCATCGGGGTAGCTAGTCGCGTGGTTCATGAATCCTCCTAGGTGTGGGGCGGCGCAGGGAGTCCGCCGGTTAAGGGACTTTGGAATTGCCCGGCCCGGATGCACACTCGCCAGCGTCAAAGGAGAACTTTCGTCGGCGTTCACGTTTGGCTTGAGGTTATGCCGCGCGACTGCCTCAACTCGCACGATCGACGGAATAATACATTGGAGTGGGGCTGGCCGTCCAATCTCTCGCGAACGTATGAACGACTCTCTTAACAAGCATGAGATTCATCCAGTTATTGACAAGGGTTTACGCGTTTGAGCAGGCCCGCGAAGATATGAACACCTTGGGCGGGGTACCTTTGGCAAGATCGTCATCAAAGTGGGCGCATAGCTCGCACGTACTAACGGCAGTCTCGGACTCGGGCAGTCGGCTCTTCTTACTCAATATATGGGATGTCTAACGGAAACTTGCTTCTGTTACGCACTTCGGGCAGCGAACGCTCAGTTGGCGCGTTCAGGCCAATGCACTCATCGACAGGCTCAGACCACTCTTCGCGCAGTTCTAAAACGAAGCTCTTCCACATTGAGTTCTCCAATCTCCAGTCGGATCGAGCTAGGGATGTAGAGACTTGCGGGAACTTGGTTGTGCAGGCCCTCATGCGGGCGCTCGTTGTTGAACACGTAGCGAAAGTTATCGAAGCGACTCTGCTGTGCGCGAAGGGATGCCGCAGGCGGTTTCGTCGTGTCCTCCTTCAGCGTGCGATGCATCCGCTCATGGCGACTGTTTTGTTGCGGTCGGCCTGCTTGATTGCGCTCATGCACGATCCCGAGCTTCATCCAGCCGAGCAAGAGCTTCGACAGCCCCAGAAGCCCCGTGCCCGCAAACGGTGCGCCGTTGTCGGTTCTGATCCGTGCTGGGACCCCGTACTCTCGCATGGCTGCTTCGCAGATCGCTCGAACCTGGCTGAGGTCCATACGCGAGACGATCTGGCAACGAATCAAAAAGCGACTATGCGCGTCAGTGATCGTGAACGGATCACAGCGCTTGCCGTCGCCGGTGGTGAAGTAGCCTTTGAAATCCATGCACCACAGTTGATTCGGACCCGTCACCAGAGAGAAAGGCTCTGAGCATGGCGTGGTACGTTTTCTCTTCTTCTGCGGACTGGTCAAGCCCGCTCGGCTCAGGATGTTGCCGAACGTACTGGCCGCAGGCCACACCACGTCTGGCTGTAGCATCTCCAGCCTCGCCTTGAGCTTTCGCGCGCCCCAGGACGGATGCTTGGCCCGAAGCGCAAAGATCGCGTTCTCGATTGGCTCTAGCGTCGCGTGGGAGCAACTATGCGGGCGGCGGCTGCGATCTACCAGTCCTTCCGGTCCTGTCTCGTTATAGCGATTGATCCAGCGGTAGCCCGTTGGACGGGAGATTCCATACTCACGGCAAAGGTCCGCTACTGACATCTCCTCTTTTTGATAACTCGATAAGAATTGCAGACGTTGATCCAAGATTCGACTCTCTTTCCAAGGCATACAACATCGTCTTGCGTTGCCCAAACCTGAGAAATTGTCGCCGTCGCGCTCCGCTGTAAACCATGTCTCCGGTCTGTTTTGTAACGGAAGTGCTAAGTACGCTCAGTGGGCTCCGCCCCCCGCGCCCGTCAAGGGGTCTCCCCAGTCTTCCGCGCTTTGCTTGTGCAGACCTCCGCTGCGCTGCGCCCTTTCCACTCCCGCTATCGCTCCGTTCCAAGGGTGGGAGATACCCCTCCCCTTGACGCTTGCTACCCCAACCTTCGCCAGGTGGCAGGTAAGACAAGTGTTCAACGCCAGACAGTGGCTTGCGGAGAAGAGATGATGGCAGCTTGCTCGATAGGTCGCATTTCAACATTCGATGC